>JAEVYR010000324.1 GCA_023392645.1 Chloroflexota bacterium
CGGCGCGCCGCCCTCGCGGATCGTGAAGCGCTCGGCGCGCATCAGGTCGTGCCGATCCTCGGCGATGAGATCGACAAGGCATTCGCCGATGGTGACCACCGGCCGGGAGGGATCGGTCATGCGAATCAGCTCGCCCGGGCCTGGGGGGAGGTGGTGGCGTTGTCGCGCTGGACGTCGAGCACGTCGCGCACCGACTCCAGCCGGTTCATCACCCGGCTGAGGTGGCGAATGCCTTCGACCTCGATCGTCAGCAGCAGGGTCACGGTACGGTCATCGTGGGTCTGGGTGAGGACGGAGAGGATATTCACGTGATCCTCGGCGAGGAGGATGCTCATGTCCTTCAGGAGGCCGACGCGATCGAGCGCGGAGACGCGCACCGAGACCGGGTAGGTCGCCTGGCTCTCCTGGCCCCACGAGACGGGCACGAGCCGGTCGGGATCGGGCAGGTTGGCGATATTGCTGCAATCGCGGTGGTGGTAGATGATGCCGCGGCCGCGCGAGATATAGCCGACGATCGGGTCGCCCGGAACCGGGCGGCAGCAGTTCGCCTGGGTGGTCAGCAGGTTGCCGACCCCGAGCACCTCGACCCGGGCTGGCGATGACGGCGCCTTGATGTTCGAGGTGGTGGTGAGCACGTCGCGCGGGGTGTCGTCCAGCCGGGAGACGATCTGCTGCGCGGAGACGCCGCCGTACCCGATCGCGGCGAGGAAATCGTCGAGCTTGTTGTACCGCGGGAAGAGCGCGAGGATGTCCTCCAGCTTCTTCTCCACACCGAGCCGCTTGAGCTCGCGCTCGAGCATCTGGCGGCCCTGGCCGACGTTCTCGTCGCGCTCCTGGCGGCGGAACCACTGGCGAATCTTTTCGCGCGCGGACGCGGTCTTGACGTATTGGTCGCCCGACTGGAGCCAGTCCCGGCGCGGCCCGCTGACGGTCTTGCTGGTCTTGATCTTGACGACCTGGCCGTTCTGCAGCTTGTAGTTCAGCGGCACCATGTGACCGTTGACGGTGGCGCTGACGGCGTGGTGACCGACCTGGGTGTGGATGCGGTAGGCGAAATCGACCGGGGTCGCGCCGTTGGGCAGCTCGATGATGTCGCCCGCCGGCGTGAAGCAGTAGACCATGTCCTGGAAGACATCGGACTTGAGCGACTCGACGAATTCCTCGGCGTCGGCGACCTCGTCGCGCCAGTCCATGAGCTGCCGCAGCCAGGCGATCTTGGCCTCGAGCTTTTGGTCGCTCTTGCCGCCGCCCTCCTTGTAGCGCCAGTGGGCGGCGATGCCGTACTCGGCGACCTGGTGCATCTCGCGGGTGCGGATCTGGATTTCGACCGGTTGCCCCTTCGGGCCGATCACCGCCGTGTGGAGGCTCTGGTACATGCTCTCCTTGGGCGTGGCGATGTAGTCGTCGATCTCGCCGGGGACCGGGTGCCAGCGGCCGTGAACGATGCCGAGCACGCTGTAGCAGTCCTGCACGGTGTCGACGATGATCCGCACGCCGATCACGTCGTAGATCTCGTCGAACGCGCGGCGCTTGCGGGTCATCTTGCGGTAGATCGAGTAGATGTGCTTCTTGCGGGCGCTCATCTCGACCCGGATGCCGGCGGCGGCGATGAGGTCTTCCAGCTCGCGCATGATCGGCCCGAACACCTCCTCGGTGTCGGCGCCGCGGCGCTTCAGCTCGCCGGTGATGCGCTCGTACTCTTCGGGCTTGAGATAGCGAAAGGCCAAATCCTCGAGCTCGGACTTGACCTGCCAGATGCCCAGCCGGTTCGCCAGCGGAGCGTAGATTTCCATGGTCTGCTGGGCGATGCGTACCTGCTTGTGGCGGGGCATCGACCCGAGCGTGCGCATGTTGTGGAGGCGGTCGGCGAGCTTGATGAGGACGACGCCGATGTCGTCGACCATGGCGAGGAACATCTTGCGCAGGCTTTCGGCCTGCTGGTCCTTCTCGCGGCGCTCGGTTTCGCTGGGCGCCCACTTGAGCTGGCCGAGCTTGGTGACGCCGTCGACGAGGCGGGCGACGCGCTCGCCGAACTGACGGGAGATGTCCTCGCTGGTGATGTGAGTGTCCTCGACGACGTCGTGGAGGAGGCCGCCGGCGATGGTTTCGGCGTCGAGGTGCATGCGCGAGAGCACGATGGCAACCTCGATCGGATGCACGAGGTAGGGCTCGCCGGACTTGCGGTTGGTGCCGTCGTGGGCGATCGCGGCGGCGCGGAGGGCGCGGGCGACGGTGCCGACATCGCCGACGAGGGTGTTCTGCTCGATCTGCTCGGAGAGGCGGGCGACGCTGTCGAGCACGGCGGGTTCGCTGGCGTCGAGATCGCGCAGGTTGAGCCCCGACACCGGGTGGTCGGTCGGGTCGAGCCGGGCAAGCTCGGTGATGAGGGCATGCTGCGTGACGACGGACATCGGCAAGGCTCCAGCGGCTGGTACAACGGCAAAGCGGGAAGGGCGGAGGGGCCACCCGGCGCGCGTCGTCGATGCGGGACCTTCACGACGCTCCGTCGGCGGTGGCGGAGACGTGGTGGGCACAGTGTATGGGAGTTTCAATTTGGGCGCAATTCCGGGATAGTACATAGCTTCACAATGACATTGAGACACATCGGTCGTTCACACGGCAGCTATTTCGCACATCGATTCGCCAGATCGCTTATGCTCACTGATTCAAGTCTACGCTGCCTGTCGAGGGGCGTGTGACAACGCAACCCGCCCGAGGACGGGATGCGGCGTGCTCCCCGAAGATCCCGCGACACCGCGCGAGAGCGGCGGTTGGAAACCGGGTCCGAGATGATGACTGCGGCATGCTGCGAACCAGCGCGACCGGGGGCCGGTCATGTTCCGGGCCTCCACGCAGGCGCGGCGTCGGGTGAGGGCGGTCGTTCGACGCCCGGCCGAGAAGGCGGCCAAGTGAAATAACCTGGCCGGTGGCCACCTTCGGCGATTTCCCCGGAACGGCGGGGTTTTTCAGGCGGCCAAGGCTGCGTCGAAAGTGGCAACCTTCCATAATTCCCGAGAAGGCGGCCAGGTGGCCAGGTTTTCGGGTACAGGGAGAGGTTGGCCACCTGAGGTCGGTCACCCCGCCCGAAGTCGGGATATTCGTCGTCGCTTGAATGCCGGAAACCGTTACGACACACGTGTGAAGACCGGACCAAACCCTGAACCGAACTTTTCGTGACTCATGGGCGGCATCACGGGTTCGCCATGCGGGGGCGTCCGGGACTCCGGCGATGACGGAGGATTTCCACCTCGCGCTCACTGATCATCAGCGCCCGGCCGTGGCGCGTACCCAGGCCCCTGGCCCGGATTAGCTGACGCACCCGGCTGGATGTGACACCGAGCCGGGCCGCAGCCTGATCGGTCGTCAAGCTGGGGGTCATCGCTTCGGGACGAGCCGCGTCCCAATCCCAGACGTCGTCGATATTGAACGTCGGTGGCGGAATGGGAACACCGTCCTCGAACCGGGCGGTTACCCACGCCTCGAAAGCGCCGCGCGCCATCGTGTCGATTTGGGCCGGATCGTCGGTATCACTCATGCAACCCGGAAGATCAGGAAAGGTGATGACCCAACCGCCGTCGTCAGGATCGCGGCTCACAACGTAGGCGTAAGGTGTAGCGAGAATCTGCTTCAGTGTGGTGTTCATGGCTTCTGATGGCACTCGCGGAGAGCGGAAGCGATACGACGGCTCCACTCCAGTTAGTCCAGTTCTCGAAGGATATGCCGCAGGTAGGTGCGCTTGACCGATCGACCTTGCTTCGTGGCAATGGTCAGATACGCACCGTTGGGTGACGTGAGGATCCAATGCGACGGCTTACCGCCCTGGCGTATCGTCCACCCCCTCGCGAGCAGGAGCGTCTCGATCTCGGAAAATGGCATCTCCGGAGGCAATCGCCGCAACCGTTCGAGAACCCTATCCGCCTTTGCCATTGCCTCCTTCCTCCAGGTCGGTTTCGCATCGTTCTCTCATCCCAATAATTCTACCGATCTCGAAAGCGTTCTACAACCATCTGAAGGTACGTCGCCGCCGACCATGGGACAGGACAACCCCGCGCCGTCCGATGACGGGGTGCGACGCCGCGCTTCGGCGAGCAGGACGAGGCAGGGCGCTCGGGTTCGTATGGGCCAGCCGGCCCGCCACTCGGGTGGAATTGGGTCATCCTCCGATCGCACGGCCCGCTGCAGTAGGCTGGCGCTCACCGTAGGAGACGGTAAGCCGGCCGACGATCGCTACAGGATTGGCGCGTCAGGAACAAGTCATCTTCTGTGACCATCGGACACCTCTTAGTCGGCGCCATCGCACATCGGATTGCGGGGCGTCCACTCGCTTGCCGGCGTCGTGATGAAGTCGAGAATGTCCGAATGGCAGGTAGGCTCATCCAGCTCCCACCCTACGGGCAGGTCTGAGACGTCGGGAATCAATGACCATGGATCATCTGTCGCTCCAGCGATAAACGTCGCCAGATACCCTGCCACGTATTCGTCCAAGCTGCCCTCAATCGCGTCCGAATCAACATGCAGGATGTTCGGGCCGACCCGGACGATGACCAGCAGAGTGCGAGAACCTTCCAAGGGTTCAGAGTAATATGCCGAACGCTCGTCGCCCAACTTCCCGACGCTGATCCGCTTGAATGCGTAGTCCTTTAGCTCATCTGGTATGACCTCGTCGATGTTCTCCTCGAGATAGGCGACGACCTCCGGAAATGCCTCGCAGGCTTCATCTTCCGAGCCGAACCCATAGACAGTGAAGAACATGTGGAACGGTTCCGCGTCGGACCCACCGAAGTTGGTCCCGCTCGTGACGTACCCGAACGTGGCGTTCGGCAGATACGGGTGCGGGGACTTGCGACCCGGGTCAGGGGCAACGGCCGCCCGAAGGCAGCGCCAAGTGATGGGGAGGCTCACCATCCCTTGGAACAACAGGCGTCGAGATAGATGAGCCATCATTTCTCCTCGCTTCTATTCGTTCCAAACCACCATACCAGTCAAGGCGTCTCAATCGCACACCCTCTAGGGGTTCCGATGATTCGCCGACGGCTCTGCGGAATCATTAGTGCCGACTCCGCTCCGCTTGACAGTGTCGACATAGAACATGGCCGCGCGGAGAGACATTGAACTTGCCTCCGGCTAGCGAGGGCCCGCGCTTGCACAACACCTCGCGGTGAGCCAAGCGTTCTACCTATC
>JAEVYR010000381.1 GCA_023392645.1 Chloroflexota bacterium
CATCTGTCGCCGCCGATCCCGCCGCACGTCCCGTCACCGGTGTCGACGCCACCACATCACGAGGCCCGGCGACACCGGGCAGGCCTGTATTGCTCGTTCGGCAGGATCACGAGGACTCAACACGGTCCTTGACCCACGACCATCACACCCTCCCACCCGCAAGGTGTAATGGTTGCTTCCGGACAGAGAGGAAGTGTTGATGACCCGGTACATCATCCGGCGACTCGCCCAGGTGATCCCGTTGATGATCTTCATCAGCGTGCTCCTCTTCGCCATCGCGAACCTGGTCCCGGGCAGCCCGGTGCGGAATCTCATCGCCCAACTCGAAAGCCACATCCGGCTGACGGAGGCGGATATCGCGCGGATCGAATCGTACTTCGGTCTCGACCAGCCACTCTATGCCCGGTACTTCACCTGGATCGGCAACGTGCTCCAGGGTGACCTCGGCGTCTCCATGCTGACCCACCAGCCGGTCGACGAGCTGATCATCCAGCGGCTGCCCAATACGCTGCTGCTCACCGGCTCGGCGTTCGTGCTCGCGCTCCTCTTCGCCATCCCGATCGGCGTGTACGGGGCGGTACGGCGGAACACCTGGTTCGATCATCTGAGCACCGCCGGTGCGGTGTCCGGCTACTCGATCCCGACCTTCTGGCTGGCCCTGATGCTGCTGCTCCTGTTCGCGGTCAAGTTCCAGGAGTGGGGCTTGCCCAGCATGCCGTCGGGCGGCGCCTACGACGTCCGCGGTGGCGGCGGGTTCTGGGATCGTGTCGAACACCTCATCCTGCCGGCATTCTCCCTCGCATTCGTGCAAACCGCGCTCTGGACCAGGTACATCCGGTCGCAAATGCTCGAAGTGCTCAGCCAGGATTTCATTCGCACCGCCCGCGCAAAGGGCGCGCGGGAGCGCATCGTGATCTTCCGCCACGGCCTCCGCAATGCCGTGATCCCGCTGATCACCCTGATGGGACTGGCCATCCCCGAGCTGTTCGGCGGCGCCCTGATCGTCGAGCAAATCTTCAACTACCCCGGCATGGGGCAGTTGACGTTCAACGCCGCCATGGGCCACGACTATCCTCTCATCATGGGAACCGTGCTGTTCGTCGCGTTTCTCGTCATCATCGGCAACCTGATCGCGGATGTGGCCTACGCCATCGCCGATCCGCGCGTGCGCTTCTGATCGTGGTCGCGCCTCATCCGCGCCGCGCCCACGTGGGCGCCCTGAAGTCAGTGATGCGGCAATCAGCAAGGAAAAGGGACACGACGTATGAGTCGAGCTGAAGCCATTCGCGTCGAGGCGCCCAAAGACAACCATCCCGCGCTCGAACGACAGCGACCGACCCGGACCTACCTGGGGATGGCGTGGCGGCGGTATCGCGCCAACCCCATGGCTATGGCCGGGCTCGTCGTGCTGGTGCTCATGGTCGTGCTGGCCCTCCTGGCCGGCGTCCTCTCGGAATACGTAACAGGATTCAACAATTACGAACAGCATCTGGACGCCAGCTTCAAATCCATTGGCGAGGATGGCTACCTGCTGGGCAGCGATGCCTACGGCCGCGACGTCGCGACGCGCCTGCTCTATGGCGCGAGGGTGAGTCTTGGCGTCGCCGGCCTGTCGATCCTCGGCGCGATGGCCATCGGCGTGACGTGGGGCCTGGCCGCCGGCTACTTCGGCGGCTGGCTCGACAATGTCTTGATGCGCATCGTCGACGTCCTGCTGGCGATCCCGACCCTGTTCATGCTCCTGTTGATCGCCTCGATGTGGACGATGGGACCGGTCGCGCTCGCGTTCATCATCGCCTCCCTCGGCTGGCAGACGGTCTCGCGGCTGGTGCGGGGCGAGGTGCTGTCCCTGCGTGAGCGAGATTACGTCGAGGCGGCGCGGGTGATCGGCGCCAGCGACCGGCGGATCATGTTTCGCTACATCCTGCCCAACGTGGCGCCGATCGTGATCGTCTGGGCCGGGCTAACCGTGCCGAGCCTGATCCTGTGGGAAGCCAGCCTCTCCTATCTCGGACTGGGCATCCAGCAGCCGACCCCGAGCTGGGGCAACATGCTGAGCGACGCCCAACTGGTATGGAGCTACTCGGCGACGCTGGTCTTCCTGCCGGGTCTGGCGATCTTCATCACCGTCTTCGCGATCAACCTGGTCGGCAACGGTCTGAGGGATGCGCTCGACCCCCGGCTCAGCAGGTAGCTGCCGGCTGGCGCTCGACCCGCTGCCCGGCGTCTCAACCGGTGAATCGTCGCTCTACCGCAACACGGAGATCAGCCACCATGACGGCACCCGACACGACCGCGCCCGAACGCGAGCTTCTCTCGCCAGCCGACCTGGCGAGCCTGAGCATCGTCGACATCCAGACCATGACGTTCCGCTACACCTCGCACACCGGCCGCGACTCCAAGGGCCACGGGCATCCCTCCGATCCTCATGACGCGCTCAAGACCATCACGCGTATCCGCACGAGCGCTGGCGTCGACGGCTACTGCATCGGCGGGTCGCCGGAAACCGCCGCCGTGGCGATGCGGATGGTTGGCGACATGAATCCGCTCTCCCGGGAGGCGATCTGGACCGAGCTGATGCACGCCCAGCGGCTCGAACGACGCGCCATGGACGACCGGAACCTCGCCGCGATCGATTGCGCCCTGTGGGATTTCGCCGGTCGCCTCACCGGCATGCCGGTCCATCGCTTGCTGGGCAGCTCCCGGGACTCGGTACCCGCCTACGCCAGCACCATGTGCGGGGACGACATTCCCGGCGGCCTGGACAGCCCCGAGGCGTACGCCGATTTCGCCGCCGCATGCGTGGCGGAGGGATACCCCGCATTCAAGATGCACACCTGGATGGCGCCCTACGGCCCCGATCTCGACCGCGACATCGCCGCCTGCCGGGCGGTGCGCGAGCGCGTCGGGCCGGACATCAAGCTGATGCTGGACCCGCATCACGAGTACACGCGTGAGGAGGCGCTCCGCCTCGGCCGGGCGCTGGAGGAGCTCGAGTTCTACTGGATGGAAGAGCCGATGAACGAGCACAGCATCTCGTCCTACATTTGGCTCACCGACCAGCTCGACCTGACGATCGTGGGACCGGAAACGGCCGAGGGACAGATGTACACCCGCGCCGAATGGATCGTGCGCGGCGCATCGGATGTCTCCCGCGTTGGCGTATGGGATGTCGGGGGCATCACGCCGTCGATGAAGGTCGTTCACCTCTGCGAATCGTTCCGCGTTCGGTGCGAGGTCCATGGCGGGGGCGCCGCCAACCTTCAGGTGTTGGGCGCGATGGGCATCCCGGGCGAGTTCTATGAAAAGGGTCTGCTGCACCCGCATGTCAATTTCGATGCGCAGTCGCCTTGGCTAAAAACGCCGATCGATGCGATCGACGAGCGCGGGCATGTCCAGATTCCCCAGGGACCGGGTCTCGGCGAGGATCTGGACTGGGATTTCATCAACGACAACACGGTGACGGACTGGGCGTAGGCCATGATTCGCCTTGTGCGGGAACGGGAGAGGCGTGTCCCCTCCCTCTGCTGTCCCGCTGGGGAGCGGAACCGGATCAGCCCCCGGCGGGAACGAGGTACTCGGCGACGACGTAGCCCTTCTGACCGCTGTCGACCACCTCGACCCAGTACCACGCGAATCCGTCCGCCTCGACCGCGTCACCGGTGATCTTCATCTCGGTGCCCGGCTCCAGCTCGGCGACGATCTCGCTGCCGGTCGTCGCCTCCTCGCGGAGGTTGAGTGGCAGGCTTTGCGGATCGTCGGCCACCGCGGCGACGTCGCCCACCGCGAAATCGACCGGTTCCGGCGCGGGCGTCGGCGACGCGGCCTCGGGCGCTGAGGCCTCGGGCGTGGCCGCCGACGCATCGCTGGCGCCGCCCACCGGCACCGATCGCGATCCCTCCGGCGGCATCACCGCTAGCCCGTCGTTGCCCTGCGAGGCGAAAACCTGGAGAAAGCGATCCCACCGGACGCGGTACTGATACGGGCGGTTGGCGTTGGTCGAGGTCGGGCCGAGCGGGTCGCGGATCACCACCTCGTCATCGTTGTAGGCGATCACTGTCAGCGCGTGGTCGTTGCTGAACACCACCGGGTAGGTGAACCCCTCCGGTGAGTTCCAGGTCGCCGGTCGCCAGTCGAGAAAGTCGACCGACGACTTGAAATAGACCGGGTAGCCGGCTTTCAGCGATGTTTCGATGCCGGCGCGGTCGCTGATCGGCTCGGTCGCGAGCCCGTGCGCGTGAAAGGCCTTGCGCATCGCGATCGACGTCGCGCGCGACATCAGGTTCGAATCGAGCTCGCCCGAGAAGTGCTCGCCGATGTCGCCGCCGTAGACCATGATGCCGCTGGCGGTCTCCTCCCAGTACGGCACCACCCGGTTGTCAATGCCGACCGCGTCGACCTGGGCATCGAGCCCGGCGTCGATGTCGTAGGCCGCCATGCAGCTCCACGCCGAATCGAACTCGCAGGTGAAGTGGTACCACTGCCCGCGCTTGATGGGCACCTGCACGAACGCCGTCCACAACGTGCCGTCGGCTTCGCTCGGGCCGACCTCATCGACTGGCTGGCCGGCGCGCTGACCGAGCGTCTCGGTCTCCGGCATCGTCGTGATG
>JAEVYR010000428.1 GCA_023392645.1 Chloroflexota bacterium
CCGGGGGACGGCTAGATTGAGGCGGCGTTCGAGATGGCGCGGTCCATCAAGGGACGTGGGGTGATCGATTTCGTGGTCGAGCCGGAAGCGAAGGTGTACCCGATGGTGCCGCCGGGCGGCAGCAACACGGAAATGGTGCACGACCCACGCCTGGCGGCGGATGAGGAGGCGAACTAGCCATGCCACACGCACACACCCTGTCGGTGCTGGTCGAGGACCAGCCCGGCGTCCTGAACCGGGTTGTCTCGCTGCTGCGCCGGCGCTCGTTCAATATCGATTCGATCACGGTCGGCCACTCCGAGCAGCCGGGCATGTCGCGGATGACGCTGGTCGTGCGCGGCGAGGACAACGAGGTCGAGCAGGCGACCAAGCAGCTCTACAAGCTGCTGGAGGTCGTCAAGGTGACCGACCTGCCCGACACCGAGGCGATCACCCGCGAGATGGTGATGGTCAAGGTGGCGGCCAAGGGGCAGTCGCGCTCCGAGGTGCTGCAACTGGCGCAGGTGTACGGCGCGCGCGTGCTGGACGCGACGCCGAACACGCTGATGATCGAGGCGACCGGCGACGAGTTCCAGATCGATTCGTTCCTGACGATGATGCGCGTTTTCGGCATTCGTGAGATGGTACGGAGCGGCAAGATCGCCATGTCGCGCACGTCGGCGGGGACGCGGTCCCGGGCCGACGTATCGACCAACGGCGTCTACGCCGCGGCGGATTGACAGGTTCGAGACCGGGAGGCCATCGGGGCCTCCCGGTTCGTTGAACGGAAACGGTGAACCCTTGCGTGACGGTCACGCGGGGAAACGCACAGGGCTCGAAACGCCCGAGGAGGATTTCATGCCAGCGACGATCTATTACGAGTCCGACGCCACGCTCGCGCCGCTTCAGGACAAGACCATCGCGGTGATCGGGTACGGCTCGCAGGGGCGCGCGCACGCGCTCAACCTGCGCGATTCCGGACTCAACGTCGTTGTCGGGCTTCACGAGGGCAGCAAGAGCCGGGCGAAGGCGGAGGCCGATGGCGTCCGCGTCGAGTCGGTCGCGGACGCGGCGAAGGAAGCCGACGTCATCATGATGCTGGTGCCGGACCAGACGCAGAAGAAGGTCTACGACGAGTCGGTCAAGCCGAACCTGACGCCGGGCAAGACGCTGATGTTCGCGCACGGGTTCAACATCCACTTCGGACAGATCGCGCCGGAGGAGGGCATCGACGTTTCCATGATCGCGCCGAAGGCCCCGGGCCAGCGCGTGCGCGAGCTGTACGAGGAGGGCATGGGCGTGCCGGCGCTGGTGGCGGTCCACCAGGACGCCAGCGGTCACGCGAAGGAACAGGCGCTGTCGTACGCGCGTGCGCTCGGCTCGCTCAGCGCGGGCGTGCTGGAGACGACGTTCGAGGAGGAGACCGAGACGGATCTCTTCGGCGAGCAGGCCGTGCTGTGCGGCGGCGTGGCGCAGTTGATCCAGACCGGGTTCGAGACGCTGACCGAGGCCGGCTACCAGCCGGAGAGCGCCTACTTCGAGGTGCTGCACGAGCTCAAGCTGATCGTCGACCTCATCTACGAGGGCGGCCTGACCCACATGCGCGAGGTCGTGTCCGACACCGCCGAGTACGGCGACTACTACGCGGGTCCGCAGATCATCACCGCCGAGACCAAGGTGGCGATGAAGAACCTGCTCGGCAAGATCCAGGACGGCACCTTCGCCCGCGAGTGGATCGCGGAGAACGAGACCGGCGGCCGCGAGAACTTCATGCGGATGCGGCAGGAGCACACCGACCACGATGTCGAGCGGGTTGGCAAGAACCTCCGCGCGATGATGCCGGGGCTCAAGAGCGGCAAGATGGCCCGCGAGGATGCCAAGGCAGCGATGAACGCGCAGTCGTAGGGGAGCCGCCTGCGGGACCCCGAGCGAACGACCGGCGACGATGCCGGAGGAAGGCAACAGATCATGAGCGACCGAGAGAGCGACGTACGGACTGACCAGAACCGTGTCATTGTCTTCGACACGACGCTTCGCGACGGCGAGCAGTCGCCGGGCGCGACGCTTACCAGCGACGAGAAGCTCGAAGTCGCGGACGCGCTCGTTGCGCTCAAGGTCGATGTGATCGAGGCCGGCTTCCCGGCCGCTTCCCCGGGCGATTTCGAGGCGGTGCGCGAGATCGCGCGGCGGTCGAAGGGCGTAACGGTCGCCGGGCTGGCGCGGGCCAACCCGAAGGATATCGAGCGGGCCGCGATGGCGGTGAAGGAAGCCGAGAGTGCACGCATCCACACCTTCATCGCGACCTCCGACATTCACCTGAAGCACAAGCTGCGCCTGAGCCGTGAAGAGGTGCTGGAGCGGGTGCGGCAGTCGGTCGCGCAGGCGCGCGGGTTCGTCAGCGACGTCGAGTTCTCCTGCGAGGACGCGACGCGCTCCGACTGGGGTTACCTCGTGCAGGTGTTCCAGGCGGCGATCGAGGCCGGCGCGACAACACTGAACGTGCCGGACACGGTCGGCTACACCACGCCGGGTGAGTTCGTCGGGCTGATGGAGCACCTGAAGGCGAATGTCGAGCGGATCGACGACGTCATCATCTCGGTCCACTGCCACAACGACCTCGGCATGGCGACGGCGAACACGCTGGCGGCGGTCGGCGCGGGCGCGCGGCAGGTCGAGGTGACGGTCAATGGCATCGGCGAGCGGGCGGGCAACACGGCGCTCGAAGAGGTCGTGATGGCGCTGAAGACGCGGGGCGAGCGCTTCGGCGGGGCGTACACCAACGTGGAGACCACGCGCCTGGTGCCGGCCAGCCGGCTGGTGGCCGGCCTGACCGGCCTGCAGGTGCAGGT
>JAEVYR010000471.1 GCA_023392645.1 Chloroflexota bacterium
GATCTGGATCACATTCATCGTCGCGTTCGTCGTGATGAATGTGCTGCTCATCCTCATGGCCTACGCGTCGTGGTACGAGCGCAAGGTGCTCGCCGCGATGCAGGACCGCCTCGGTCCGACGCGCACCGGCTGGCACGGGCTCGGGCAGCCACTGGCCGACGCCGTCAAGCTCCTCGGCAAGGAAGACCTGGTTCCCGCCGGCGCCGACCGGAGAGTCTTCCTCCTCGCGCCGCTGGTCGTGTTCGTCACCGCCATCCTCTCGGCGGCCGTGATCCCCTTCGGCGGCACGGTCGAGATTTTCGGCCGCGACGTCAATCTCTACGTCACCGACCTCAACGTGGGCGCGCTCTTCATCCTCGCCGTCGGCGCCGCCGGCGTTTACGGCATCATCCTCGGCGCGTGGTCATCGGCCAACCGCTACTCGCTGCTCGGCGGTCTTCGCTCCGCCGCCCAGGTCGTCTCCTATGAGGTCGTCCTCGGGCTTTCGCTGGTGGGCGTCTTCATCCTGACCGGCTCGCTCAGTCTCCGCGAGATCATGGAGCGGCAGTCCGAAGCGCTTTCGCTCGGCCCCATCGACATTCCCAACTGGTTCATCCTCTCGCAGCCGCTGGCGTTCATCATCTTCATGATCTCGGCCGTCGCCGAGACCAACCGGCTGCCGTTCGACCTGCCGGAAGCCGAGACCGAGCTGGTCGCCGGGTTCCACACCGAGTACTCCGGCTTCCGCTTCTCGCTGTACTTCCTCGGCGAATACATCAACATGATCGTGGTCTCGCTGTTCGCGGCCACGCTCTTTCTCGGCGGCCCGAACGGCCCCGGATCGGAGAAGTACTGGGGGCTGGGCCTGCTGTGGCTCTTCCTCAAGGTCCTGCTGTTCATGTTCTTCTACATCTGGCTGCGGGCGACGATCCCCCGGTTCCGGTTCGACCAGCTCATGGGCATCGCCTGGAAGGTGCTTCTCCCGCTGGCGATCGCCAACATCCTGATCACCGCGTTCATCCGCCTGATCTCGATCGGGGAAATCTTCTAGGATCGGCACCGCTGGGGAGGACGCCATCATGACCACTCACGCAACCACTTACCGGGCCACAGGTCCGGCCGCGCCGCAGACCCGTCGCCATAGGGGAACTGTCTGATGCCCTGGGATGTCATCTTCTTCTACCTGATTGCCACGGTCAGCGTGCTCACGGCAATCGGGGTCGTCGCGGCGCGCAACCCCGTGCATTCGGCGATTTTCCTGGTGCTGTGCTTCCTCAACGTGGCGGGCATCTTCGTCATGCTCGGCGCCGAATTCGTCGCCGTCGTGCAGGTGATCGTCTACACCGGCGCGATCCTCGTGCTCGTGTTGTTCGTGCTGATGCTGGTCGACCCCGAGGATCTCCCCGGCTTCACCGACTCGCAACCGCTGCAACGCTACCTGGGCGCCCTGCTCGGCGTGGTGCTGCTGCTCGAGGTCGCCGCGGCGATCGTCACCCGGACGGCGATGGAGCCCTCCGGGGGCGCGACGCCCGAGAACATCGCCGCCGTCGGTGGCAACACCCAGGCGATCGGCCAGGTTCTCTTCTCCGACTACCTGCTGGGCATCGAGGTCATCTCGCTGGTGCTCACCGTGGGCATTCTCGGCGCGATTGTGCTGGCCATGCCCGAGCGGCTCGGCGAGCGCATTGGCACGCGCCGCGGCACGATCAGCCTGAGCCACACCCGCGGGACCGACCGGGAGCTTCCGAGCGGCCCGGCCGGCGAGACGCCGATCAAGATCGACCCGAACCGCCCGATCGCCCGCCCGGACGCGCCGCGCCGCGTCGTGCTGGTCAAGGACCCGGACGAGCGCACCACGATCGGCAGCACGACCGGGCCGCGGTAGGGTTCCGAACGAGAGAGACAGGACACGCGCAACCATGGGTGAACTTGGCGTCGAACACTTTCTGTTCCTGAGCGCAGCGCTCTTCATCATCGGCATGATGGGGCTGCTGACCAGGCGCAACCTGATCGTGATCTTCATGTGTGTCGAGCTGATGCTGACGGCGGTCAACATCTCGCTGGTCGCGTTCGGCTGGGAGTCGAACACGCTCAACGGGCAGGCGTTCGCGCTCTTCTCGATCTCGATCGCCGCCGCCGAGGCGGCCGTCGGACTCGGCATCATCGTGGCGCTGGCTCGCCGCATCAACACCGTCGACGCGGCCGCGATTCACGAGCTCAAGGACTGATGCCACGCGCCCGGGAGACTCTCGGGCCACGGCGCGACGCTGGACATGGGGTAGGCTGAGGTTGCATTGATGAAAGATCTGCTGTTCCTGATACCGCTGCTGCCGCTGCTGGCGTTCGCGATCAACCTGCTGTTCGGCAGGGCGTTCATCCGCGACAAGGCGCACTGGATCGCGCTGCCCGCGCTCGGTGGCGCCTGGGTGCTGTCGCTGCTCGCGTTCAACGACGTTCGCACGTCCGACGAGGCGATCACCCAGCACCTGTTCACGTGGATTCCGGCCGGCGACTTCATCGTCGAGGCGAACCTCCACGTCGACCACCTCGCCGCGATCATGCTGCTGGTCGTGTCGACCGTCGCCTTCCTGGTCCACATCTACTCGGTGGGCTACATGCACGGTGATCCCGGATTCTACCGGTTCTTCGCCTACCTGCCGCTGTTCACCTTCTCGATGCTGATGCTGGTGCTGGCCGACAACCTGCTGATGCTCTTCTTCTTCTGGGAAGCGGTCGGTCTCTGCTCCTACTATCTGATCGGCTACTACTTCCGGCGCCGCTCGGCCGCCAACGCCTCCAAGAAGGCCTTCATCGTCAACCGCGTCGGCGACGTCGGCTTCGGCCTCGGCATCATGTTCACGTTCTGGACCTTCCAGACCGTCGACTTCTACGGCGAGAACGGCATCTTCGCGCAGGCCGTGAATCATGAGGCGCTCGGCATCGCCGGCGGCACGCTGACCGGCATCGCCCTGCTGCTGTTCCTCGGCGCCTGCGGCAAGAGCGCGCAGTTCCCGCTGCACGTCTGGCTGCCCGACGCGATGGAGGGCCCGACGCCCGTCTCCGCGCTGATGCACGCCGCGACCATGGTGACGGCGGGCATCTACATGGTCGCCCGCACCTACCCGATCTTCATCCAGTCCGAAACGGCGATGTTGATCGTGGCGATGGTCGGGGCGCTGACCGCGTTCATGGGGGCGTCGATCGCGCTGACGCAGAACGACATCAAGAAGGTGGTCGCCTACTCGACCGTCAGCCAGCTCGGCTACATGGCCTTCGCGCTCGGCACGGGCGCGTGGGTGGCCGCGATCTTCCACCTCATGACGCACGCCTTCTTCAAGGGCCTGCTCTTCCTCGGCTGTGGCTCGGTGATCCACGGCATGCACGAGGAGCAGGACATGCGCTACATGGGCGGCCTGCGGAAGTACATGCCGATCACGTTCTGGACCTTCCTCGCCGCCTCGCTGGCCAACGCGGGCGTGATTCCCCTGGCCGGATTCTGGTCGAAGGACGAGATCATCGTCGGCGCCTGGATCAGCGATTCCAGCTTCGGCAAGATCGCCTCGGTGATCGGGCTCATCGCCGCGTTCATGACCGCGCTCTACATGTTCCGGCTCGTCTTCCGCGTCTTCTTCGGCCCGGAGAACTTCGACGCCGAGCGGGTCCACCCGCACGAGTCGGGCGCGTGGATGGCGATCCCGCTGGTGCTGCTGGCGATCCCGTCGGTGGTCATCGGGTTCGTCGGCTTCCCGCCGGAGGACGGTCCGTTCCACCACTTCCTGCATCACTCGTTCACGCTCATCGAAGAGCATCACGTCTCGATGACGATGACGGTGACCTTCGGGATCATCTCGACGATCGTCGCGCTCGGCGGCATCTTCGTCGCCTATCTCGTCTACATGCGCGGCGCGATCAGCGCCACCAGCGTGCGCGAGCGGTACGAGGGGGTCTACGAGTTCCTGTACAACAAGTGGTACCTCGACGATCTCTACCACCGCATCTTCGTCCAGCCGCTGTGGCGACTCTCGGTGTTCCTGTGGCGCGTGGTCGATGAGGGCATCATCGACGCGACCGTGAACGGCGTGGCGACCGGCATCGCCGCCATCTCCCAGTGGGTCCGTCGCGTCCAGACCGGCCTGGTGACCAACTACGCGCTCGGCATCGCGCTCGGCATGGTCGTGCTGGTGGGCGCATACCTGGCGATTTTCTCGGATTTGTTCCAGTAGACACGCGGGGGCAGGCACCGGCGCCCGCCCTCACGGGGCAGCCCTGGTTGCCTCCAGCCAAGACACCCGGAGGGGCACGTGGATAGCTTTCCGATCCTGAGCACCATCACCTATTTGCCGCTGGTCGGCGCCCTCGCGATCATGTTCGCGCCGCGGGCATCGAGCAACCTGCCCCGCAACATCGCGCTCGTGGCCTCGGCGGCCAGCTTCGTGCTGTCGCTCGTGATCCTCTTCACGTTCGACCACAACGCCGAGTTCCAGTTCGTCGAGAACGTCGTCTGGCTGGACGACCTCGGCGTTTCCTACCTGATGGCCGTCGACGGCATCGCGGTGCTGCTGATCGCGTTGACCACGCTGCTGTCGCTGATCTCGATCTGGTGGTCCTACAACACGATCACGGTTCGCACCCGCGAGTACTACATTGCCATCCTGCTGCTCGAAACGGGCATGCTCGGCGTCTTCATGGCGCTCGACCTGTTCCTCTTCTACATCTTCTGGGAGCTGATGCTGATCCCGATGGCGCTGCTGATCGGCATCTGGGGACACAACGACCGGGTCTACGCCGCCGTCAAGTTCTTCCTCTACACCCTTTTCGGCTCACTGCTGATGCTCGTCGCGATCGTCGCGACCTACCAGAGCTACTTCAACGAGACCGGCGAGCGTACGCTCAACATCCTCAAGCTGCAGGGCGGCACCTACAGCGACACGCTGCAGTTCTGGGTGTTCGCGGCCTTCTTCATCGCCTTCGCGGTGAAGGTGCCGATGTTCCCGTTCCACACCTGGCTGCCTGACGCCCACGTGCAGGCCCCCACCGCCGCGTCGGTCATCCTGGCGGCCGTCATGCTGAAGATGGGCGGCTACGGCATGCTCCGCTTCAACCTGCCGCTCTTCCCGGATGGCACCGAGGCGTGGACCACGACGGTGATCGTGCTCTCGATCATCGGCATCCTCTACGGCGCCTTCGTCGCGCTGGTGCAGAAGGACTTCAAGAAGCTCATCGCCTACTCGTCGGTCAGCCACATGGGATTCGTCACGCTCGGCATCTTCATCATGAACATGCAGGGCATGGACGGCGCGATGATGGTGATGCTGGCGCACGGGTTCAACTCCGGCGAGCTGTTCCTGATCGTCGGCCTGGTGTACGAGCGGGCGCACACGCGCGATATCCGCGCGTTCGGCGGCATGGCAACGCGCATGCCGATGTGGGCCGGCTAC
>JAEVYR010000513.1 GCA_023392645.1 Chloroflexota bacterium
GGCCTGCCCCACCCGGCTCACTGTCGTCGATGCGCGACGTGGCCATCCCGGTCCCGCGGGACGGCGCGATCGCCCCCGTACCCGGCACGCATGCCGGCATTACGCCTGACCGGCGCCGTATGATCGACCGTAATATCGTGATACGATGATATTTGGGTACCTGAATGACCACTGGACGCTGCGCCCCATGCCGGCGGGCCGCGACGAAGATCGAGCTGCGCCGCAGCTCAGGAGGATGCACACATGGTTTCTCGTGTGCACAGGGTTCCCGATGTCCGCTTCAGCCGCCGTGCCGTGCTGCGCGCCGCCGGTGCCGCGGGGCTTCTCACCTTCACCGGAATGCACCCCGCCGTTTTCGCGCAGGAGGCGACCCCCGGCGCGGGAGGCTATCCGGAATTGACCATCACCGCGACCGATTATCACTTCGATCTTCCGGACAGCGTCGCCGGCGGCTGGACCAGGGTCACCCTCGTCAACAACTCCGAAAGCGACCACCACGCCATGCTGATGCGGCCGCATGAGGGCAAGACGATCGACGATGTGACGGCCGCGCTACAGTCGCCCGACCTGGGCGCCCTCCTGAGCGTTGCCGAGAGCATCGGCGGCGGCAACGTCGGCCCCGGCGGGACGGCGTCGACGATCGTCAACATCGATCCGGGCAGCTACGTCGTGGTGTGCGCGATTCCCGGGCCGGACGGCAGGCCGCACTACATGATGGGCATGCAGGCACCGCTGGACGTGACCGAGGCCGCAGGCGGTGCATCCGCGCCGGAGACCGACACCACGATCACCCTGGTCGAGATGAGCTTCGACGGGCTACCGGATGACGCGACCGCCGGGGAAGCGACCTGGGAGGTGACCAACGGCGGCGAGCAACTGCACGAGTTCATCGTGATGCGGCTCGGCGAAGGCGTCAGCTTCGACATGGCCAAGGGCATCCTGATGTCCGGGGAGGCGGCCACGCCGGCATCCGGGGCGGCCGCGCCGAGCGGGCCGGCGTCGCCGCCGGCGGGCATGGCGATGCAGGGGCCGCCGTTCATGCAGATCGGTGGCGCCGCGCCGATGTCGCCGGGTTACACGAACTACCCGGTGCTCGACCTCGAAACTGGCGACTACTTCGCGATCTGCTTCGTGCCCGACGCGAAGACGGGTGAGCCGCACTTCATGATGGGCATGATCGCCCCCTTCAGCGTCGCCTGATCCGCTCGTTCATCGCCGGGGAGGCTCGTCGCGGACCACGTGGCCTCCCCGGAGCCGGCCGATCGCCGGCGCACGCGACGTGAGGCGTCACCCGGGCAGCGGCGGATAGTCGGTCTGACCGGTGGCGATCACCGCCAGCCGCTGCAGGATCAGCGTCGTCCAGTCCTCGTCCGGCACCGCCAGCGACATCATGGCGATCGCCCGCGGCCCGTCGGGAAGGAACACCGCCCCGACATCGTTGACCGCGTCCGGCAGGTTGCCCGGCTTGCTGAACGTGTAGTACTCGCCATCGAGAAAATACGGGAGGCCGATCCGGATGGCCTGCTGCTCGAGAATGGTCGCGACCTGCTGGCTCACCCATGGCGAGATCAGCGTGTCGTTGGTCACGGCGAGCTGGTACCGCGCCATGTCGAGCGGCGTGGAGATATTGACCGAGCCCGCCTCGACCGCGCTCTCCTCGAGGTACTCGACCGCAACCTCCCACTCCTCACGCGAGGCGTCCACACCCATCGGCGGCGGCCAGATCGGCAGCTCCTCGGGGTTGACGAGCAGCCAGGTTTGATCCATACCGATCGCTTGTGCCGTGATCCGCAGCATCGCGGGTGTCGTGAGGGTCAGGAGCGTGTGGGCGGCGGCGTTGCTGGACCACACTCCAACCGCATAGAGATACTCCTCGATGGTGAACTCGGTGCCGATATCGTCCTCGGTGAACCGATTGTCACCCCAGTCGCCGAGCGCCTCATAGGTGAGCGGCAGCGTGTCGTCGAGGTCGAACATGCCGCTCTCGACGCGCCAGAGAATATCGGCCATGAGGATGAGCTTGTAGGTGCTGGCGGTGATGAACGGGGGGGTGCCGTTGATCGAGGCGACCACGGTGCCATCAGCTTCCAGCACGACGTAGCCGTAGACGCCGGTTTCATCCGCAACGAGGTCGGTTGCGGCCCGCTGCTCGGGCGTGTCGGGAATCTCGCTGACCGGCTCGGCCCGCACGCTCGGCACCGGCGGTGCCGCCGGCGAGCCTGGCGGGGCGAGCGGCGTCGCGGCATGGATCGGACCGATCGGCGTGACCGGGGTCCCCTGGGCGCCGGCCGACAGCGGGGTTCCAGTCGGAGGTGCCGGGGTGGGCGATGCCACGGAGGCCGGCGACAGCTCGACCGTTGCCGACGGCGCGGGTGTCGGCGTGGACTGGCCGTTGGAGGCCTGGCCACAGCCAGCAAGCACGGTGAGGACGCACAACGCGATCACGAGCAGGGAGCATCGGGCGCGCGGGGGAGCGGGGGTGGCAAGTCGCATGGTTTCGAAGGGTGGTCCTGCGCGAAGATGAACGAAGGCATGTGAGGCGAGCGCCGGGATGCGGAGCTATGGTAACGCACATCGCCGACAGCCAGTGCCCGGCGCACTGCCGCGCCGGCGTTCGTGGTCCGTCCGGGCGCTGCGGGTCGAGTCAGGCGTCACCGGGGAGGCTCGCCGCGGATCAGGCGGCCTCCCCGGAATCGCGCTCAGCGGCGGCGCTCCGGCACGCGGACCGGGTGCAGCCAGCCGCGGAGGCCGGCCAGCGCCAGCAGCGCGAGGGCGATCCCCATGGCCGCCGTCAGCGGTGCCAGGGGTGACGTCGCGCCGACGCCGGTCGATGGCAGGCTGGTGACGATCGGGCCTCCCCCACTCACGCCGCGGCTGCCCGAATTCCCCACGGTGACGAAATCGCCGGTCGAGCCGTCCGGGGTGTCGGTACCCGGTGCGGGGTCGGGGCAGGCGCTGACCGATGGGTCGAACGGCGCGCAGTCGACCTCGTCGACCACGCCGTCGTTGTCGTCGTCGGGGTCGTGCGAGTTCGCGATGCCATCGCCATCGCTATCCGTCTGAGAATCGACGATGGAGGGCGGCGGCTTCTCGCCCCGATCCGGGTCGAACGGGTGAGAATCCTGCTCGTCCATGACGCCATCGTTGTCGTCGTCGGGATCCACGCGATCGGCGATCCCGTCGCCATCGTTG
>JAEVYR010000549.1 GCA_023392645.1 Chloroflexota bacterium
GCGCAGGGGAGCTGTGACGAGCCCGGCCACGGAGGGCCGGGTCCACCGGGTTGGGTCAGCCCCTCTCGGAATAGATGCCTTCGACCACCCAGGTATCGGCATCCGGGAAGTAGGCGAGCAACAGCGCATAGCCGGTCGACAGCGTCGGTTCGGAACCGGTGACCTTGCCGGTCCAGTCGACGTTCGCCACCAGCGCTCCGTCGTCGAGCCGATAGGTGCTGATGCCGACGAATGCGGACATGAGATCCGGCACTCCCTGGGTGGGGCCGGCAACGACTGTGTCGGAGCGATCCGGACTCATCTGCATCACGTAGCCTCCCGGGATGCTCGGCCGCGAACGGGGCCCCTCGGTTTCCACGTACGCCCGAACCTGCTCCTGCGACCGGTAGACCGGGAAGTTGCTCAGGATGGTCGACTGGACCTGACCGGGATATTCCAGTGCCCAAAGCTGGAAGTTGGTTCCCCAGGACAGGCAGGCCAGGTACTCGTTCGCGGCAGCTTCGATGTGCGCGCGCGTTTCTCCACCCGGCACCGTAACGTCGTTGGGTTCGCGGGGCCAGACGACAGGGCCGGTTGAAGAGCCAAGCGAGGGTTCTTCGTACATGCTGTCTCCGGGAGTGAACTTGTCGCCGTACAACCCGAGCTGAGCGACGCGAACGTCAGGGTTCTCGACGATCGCCATTACCTCGTCGACGGTGAGCGGCTCGACCGTGCAGTCCTCCGGACCGAGCAGGGCCATCGGTGCGGGGGTGGCGGCCGGAGTTCCGTCCTGCATGGCGGGGAGCGCCGCGAGATGGCCATCGTCCCCGCTACATCCGGATCCTCCCGGCCCGAACCCCGAGAAGTACCAGCCGGCGGCGAGACCGAGCAGCAGCACGACTGTCGCGAGCCCATTGACCCAGCGACCGGCGTGCTGGATGCCTCTCCTGCCGTACCGGGTCTGATGTTCGGGTCGCATGGCGGTGATTGCCTTGCCGGAGGAACCCGATGACTCCTTCGGCCCGCTCCACGCCTTGATGCGGTGGGGCGACGCGGACGGCGCCGCGATTCCTGCGTTCATGATGGTCTCCCAGATGGATTCCGGCGGATCGCCCTGCCGCGCGTCGGCCGCGCGCGCGAGGTCATGAAGCTCGCGGGCGGTCTCGGCGGGCACGGACGGGTCCGCAGACAGATCGGCAACAGCGTCGCTGGCCTCCGGTGTCGACTGGCCGGCGGCGAGCGCGTCGAGGTAGGCGTTGAAGCGATCTTCCGGGGATGGGGTGCGATGCATCATGACGGTCTCCCGGGGAGCAGGTGCGGAAAGCGGTCGCGCAGCGCCTGGTAGGCGCGGAACTGGGCGGATTTGACGGCGGAGAGCGACATCCCGAGCGCCTCGGCGATCTCCGCACCGGTCAGGTCGGCGAGCCGCAGCTCGGGAATCTGGCGCTGCCGATCGGGCAGCGTGGCGAGCATCGCCCGCACCCGCTCCGCCTCGTCGCCGGCGATGGCGAGCTCCTCCGGCGAGCGGTCCGGATCGCGGAGTCGCGTCGCGGCGGGCTCGCCGTCCTCGCCGGGAATGTCGAGCGATGCGTGCGGCCGGTGGCGGCGATGGGCGTCCATCACGGTGTTGTGGGCGATCGTGAACAGCCACGCGCGGAAGGTCGCGCCGGGGTTGGCGGGGTCGGGGTCGAAGCGCGCCAGGGCGCCGATGGCGCGGATGAAGATCTGCGAGGTGGCGTCGGCGGCGCGCTCGCGATCGACGAGGCGGCGGAGGCAGTAGCCATAGACGCGCGGGGCGTAGCGCTGGTAGAGCGGCGCGAAGGCGGTCGCGTCTTCGATCGCGGCGGCGATCAGGGCCTGTTCGTCGGCGACCTCATCCGTGTTGGGGAGGTCGGAGGCTGCGTTGTGGAATGTCTCCCAGGTCACGAGGGCCATGTCCCGATCCAATAGCGGAGCCGGCGATCCCGCCGGCCGGAGAGGGTCGCTGGTCACAGGAACGCGCCGGCGGCGATCGGGTTGCGGTCGATGGGATCAGGGTAGCGCGGTTGGTGCGGTCCGGGGCGAAGGAGGACGAACGGAATAGTGGATCCGTCCCTTCGTGGGCGGGCAAAACCAGACATCCATGCAACAGGTGTCATTTCGACCGGAGCCCCGCAGGGGCGGAGCGGAGAAATCTCTCCCGAGCCGGATGGCAACGCCCGAGCGGAAGAGATTTCTCCACGCGCGCCCTCCGGGCGCTTGGTCGAAATGACAAGCCTGGATTCGTGGATTGACGTCCACGACCCACCCGGAGAGCAGTTCCGGACCCGCGGTCGCAGTGTTTGTTGGTGGGGGAATCGATCGGCGGCAGGGAACGACCCCGGGCACAGGACCCGGGGCTACCTCGGCGCGGTGCCGGCGAACGGCCGCCAAAGGGGCGGTGTAAACGGAATCAGCGCGGGGTGAGGCCGGTGAGGAAGAGGTCGACGATCTGCTCGGCGAGGGCGGCGTCGGGGGCGGGCAGCTCGCTGCTGTAGCGGGCGGCCTGCATCTGGCTGCCGATCGTGCCGAGAATCACGCGCGAGGCGAAGCCAGGATCGACCGGCACGATCTCGCCGCGCTCGATGGCCGCCGCGATCACGGGCTCCAGAAACGTCCAGGGGCGCTCGCAGGTCGCCCAGAAGGCGCGCTTGCCCTCTTCGCCGGCGTGCTGGTGGAGATCGGCGAAGAGGCGATGCAGGTCGGTTCGCTCCGAGCCGAAGTGATGCATCGCCACGGTGATCAGTTGTTCCCGCAACGTCGCGCCGCTGGCGGCGGCGGCGAGCTGGCCGTTCGCGCGCTGCATGACGAGCCGCATCACCTCCAGGAAGAGGTCTTCCTTGTCGCGGAAATGATGATAGAGCGTCGCCTTCGTCACGCCGGAGGCGTCGGCGATTTGCTGCATCGATACCGCCGCATAGCCCGCCGCGACGAATTTCGCCGTCGCCTCGCGCAGGATGCGTTCCCTGCCCCCCGTTGGGGCGATGATGGTCGTTTCGGTCACCGGAGTCCTTTCCTCGCGATCGGCATTGACGCGGTCGCGTGGCACCAGTATAGTGTGATTCTGCCAACCTACCAACCGGTTGGTCGGGACCGGGTGGCACCGATGCTGCAATCGAAATGCGCGAATGCGGCGGCGCATCCCAACACCTCACACGGACGTATTCCAGGAGCAGTACGTGAAGCAGCAACCCGCGGGAGGACCGGCGCCGAACGGCGCGGCGGTCGATCATGACGAGCCCCAGTACCTGAGCCATTCGCAAATCCTCGGCGTGATGGTCGGCATCATGTCGGGCATGTTCCTCGCCGCACTCGACCAGAGCATCGTCGGCGTGGCGCTGCCGCGCATCACCTCCGACCTCGGCGGACTCGAGCACCTCGCCTGGGTGGTGACTGCCTACCTGCTCGCCTCGACGGCGACCACGCCGCTGTGGGGCAAGATTTCCGACCTCTACGGCCGCAAGAAGATCTTCCAGGCGGCGATCGTCATTTTCCTGATCGGCTCGATGCTCTGCGGTCTCGCCCAGAACATGCCCCAGCTGATCGCCTTCCGCGCCCTGCAGGGCATCGGCGGCGGTGGCCTGATGTCGATTGCGCTGGCCATCATCGGCGACGTCATCCCGCCGCGCGAGCGGGGTCGTTACCAGGGCTACTTCGGCGCCGTCTTCGGCGTCTCCAGCGTCGCCGGGCCGCTGCTGGGCGGCTGGATCACCGACGCCATCAGCTGGCGCTGGATCTTCTACATCAACGTGCCGGTCGGCATCGCGGCGCTGATTCTGACCACGATCTCGCTGAAGATGCCGCTGCCGCGGCGCCAGCACAAGATCGACTACCTCGGCGCGGCGATCGTCGTCGCGGGCGTCTCGTCGCTGCTGCTCTTCCTGAACTGGGCCGGCGAGCACTACGGCTGGACCGACGCGCGGGCGCTGGCGCTGCTGATCGCGTCGATCGTGCTGACGGTGGTGTTCATCCTCGTGGAGAATCGCGCGCAGGAGCCGATCCTGCCGATGCGGTTGTTCAAGAACGCCATCTTCTCGGTCGGCAACGCCTACGGCTTCATCGTCGGGCTGGCGATGTTCGGCGGCATCATCTTCTTGCCGCTCTACTTCCAGGGCGTGATGGGGATGAGCCCGACCGAGTCGGGGCTGGCGATGATCCCGATGATCGGCGGGTTGCTGCTGATGTCGATCGTCTCCGGCAACCTGATCACTCGCACCGGGCGCTACAAGATCTTCCCGATCGCGGGCGCGGCGGTGATCGTGGTCGGGTTGCTGCTGCTCAGCCAGCTGAAGGTCGACACGCCCTACTGGCAGCTCGCGATCTACGCGTTCGTGTTCGGGCTCGGACTCGGCATGACGATGCAGACGGTGATGGTGGCGGTGCAGAACGCGATCAGCATGCGCGACATGGGCGTCGCGACGAGCTCGCTGACGTTCACGCGCTCGCTCGGCGGCGCGATCGGCACCGCGCTGTTCGGCGCGGTGCTCAACACCCGGCTGACGACGCATGTGACGGACCAGGTCTCGGCCTTCGCGAACCCGGCGCAACTGAACATGGAGACGATCCAGCAGGGGATCAGCAATATCCAGGCGATGAGCACCATTCCGGAGCCGGAGCGCGGGCTGGTGCTGACGGCGTACACCGACTCGCTGACGGACCTGTTCCTGTTCGCGGTTCCGTTCGTGATCGTGGCGTTCGTGATCGCGCTGTTCCTGCGCGAGGTGCCGCTGCGCACGAAGATCGACGTGCCGGACGGCAAAACCGCCGCCGACGTGATGGCGGAGGGCGCGCCCGCCGGCGAAGCAGCCCGCCCGGCGGACACGACGTCGCTCCACTCCGTCCACTGATCGCGGACCTCATCCCTTCGGTGAATCCGCTGTACGCCTTTCCAGAGACGGCGCGAGTGACGCGGCCCGCGGGGCCCGCC
>JAEVYR010000550.1 GCA_023392645.1 Chloroflexota bacterium
GTCGGGATGGGGATCGTGACTGTGACGCTTTGGTCGAGTGTGATGGGCGTCGCCAACGCGATCGTCGACTTCGACCAGTCACGCGGGCCCGAAATCGGCGTCTCGCTCAGCGAGGTTGCCGGGCATCCCGACGTGATGGAGGGGAGCAGCGTCACCATCAGCGCGCGGGTGGACCACATCGTCAATCCACATATCGCGGTTCTCGGCAACCACACGCCGCTCGTCGGAAACACGCTTGTCATCGCGAGCGGCGAGCCGCTCGCGGATGTCGTGCTAACAGAAGCGGCGGGCGCGACGTTGAGCGCGGGCGACGTGGTGCAGGTGACCGGCACCGTCCGCCTCTACAGCCAGCAGGGGTTGCGCGAGGCGATAGGGGTCGACGCCGCGGACGTGCTCGGCGAAGACGAGTCGGCAGTTCTCGTCGCCGAGGCGATCGATCCCGACGTGCCGGTCGCGTCGGAGGCCGGCGACAAGGAGTTCGGGAACCCGTCCTCGGGCTACGACTACGGCATTACGATCGACGTCATCATCCATGGCACCGACGACTACACCGGCTTGACGGTGACGGTGAGTGACGACGTAGAGGAGGGGCTGATGACACCGCACGCGTTCGTGCTCGGAGACGAGCATCTCCTCGTGATCAGTCCCCGGCCCCGCAACGACATCTTCGTCGAGTCGACCGTCTACGCCACCGGTGAGGTGCGGGTGTTCCACGTCGCCGATGTAGAGGACCGGCTCGGTATCCCCCTCGACGACAATCAGTTGCGCGACTTCGAGGGGAAGCCATTCATTCTGGTCGAGTCGATCGTGGTAGTGGCGTGATCCGGCGAAGCAAGCGCCACTTCATGGCTTCATGGGTGTGAGCGCGCACCACTGGGCCGGATTCGCGGACGCGTCGCCAGAAAACCCGAGCGCGGGCGTTGGGTAACCCGTCGAGGTCATCGAGGTTCGAGAACACGGCAAGCGCTTCCTTCAACCGAGGTTCGGACGCCTCAAGTCGACCCGTGACGCAGCATGCCGTGAATCCACGGAGGCCAGGTTGGACGCGCGTTCCTTGCTGGAATGTCGAACGCCGGTGTCAGGCCCGATGGCGGGACGGTGGGAGCGTGTCCCAGACCCAGCGGGAGACGTCGGCGAGCACCGGGACGGCCGCGGGCGCGTCGGGCAGGCCGCGCGACATGATCGCAATCGCGTAGCGCACCCCCGGCGCCATCACGATGCCGACATCGTTGCGGACACCGCGCACGCTGCCCGTCTTGTGAGCGACCTCGATGCCGGCATCCTCGGGCAGCCTGGCCGGAATCCTGTCGCCGATCGTCTGGTGCTTCAGGATCCGGAAGATGCCCTCGCGACTCTCCGCCGAAAGCCCATGCCCCTCGTCGATGAGCGTCAGCAACCGGATCATGTCGGCCGGGGTGCTCCGGTCGTACTCCTCGTCGACGTACGGCGCGTCCGGGTCGTCGGAGCCGCTCCCCTTCAGTCGGTCCAGCAACGTGTCGTAGGTCAGCTCCGCATCGGCCAGGTCGAGCCCGCCGACATGCGCCAGCAGCTCCCACGTCGTGTGCGGCAGGTGGGTGCCGGCGAGCCCCAGCTCGGCCAGGCTCGCCGCCAGTCGCTCCCGCCCGACGAGCCGGTAACAGACATCGGTCGCGTAGTTGTCCGAGATGATGATCATCAGCTCGGCGATGTCGCGAATCGTCGGCTGGAGACCGGCATCGAGATACTGCAACACGCCCGATCCGGGGACGCGATCCTCACACCGCAGCGTCACCCGCGTCGAGAGGTCGATCGCGCCCTCCTGCGCCAGTCGAAAGAGCGCGTAAAGCAGCGGAACCTTCAGGGTCGACGCAGTCGGGAAGCTCGTCTCCGCGTTCCAGCGCAGCTCCTCGCCGGATCCGAGGTCGCGCACCATCACGCCCAAGGTGCCGCCGGTCCGTGACTGGAACTCCTGCATCGCCGCCTCGAAGGCGGCCTGGTCGGTCGTCATGAACGCTCGTCCTCGCTCGTGGTTGGCGAGCCGCCCAGTCGGGCCCGCTCGATCCTGGCGCCGATGCCGTCGAGGATGATATCCAGCTCCATTTCGAACCGGGCATCGAGACCCGGCAGCTCCTGATCGTGCTGCATGTAGTAGCGAAAGAGCGGATAGTCGCCCTCATCCAGCAATTCCCGGATGCGCGGCGCGACCTGGTGCCGGAACTCATCCTCGCTCATGCCCATTTTCGCGTGTTGGCGCCGATCGATGATCTCCCCGACGGTGAACCCCATCGTGAAGTTGTCGACCACCGAGATGATCGTCATCTTCGTCGTAAAATCCAGCGGCAGCCCTTCGACCATCCGCATCGTGTGCTCGATGTGGCGCAGGAGTCCGTGCCCGATGGTCCCCTCCGGCGTGGTGTCCATGCTGCTGAACAGATCGACCATCCAGGGGTGTCGCAGCATGTTCTGTCGCGCGCTGCGGGCGATGCTGGCGAGATCCTGGCGCCAGTCCCCGGTCGGATCGGGCGGCGGCGCGGCCTCGTCCATGAGCTGCTGCAT
>JAEVYR010000029.1 GCA_023392645.1 Chloroflexota bacterium
ATCTTCGGCCGCAGCTGACCGTCGCCGACGAGCAGTAGCCGCGATTCGGGGCGTTGCCGATGGAACCGAGCGAAGACGTCGACCAGCAATGCGTGATTCTTCTCTGGCGCAAACCGGCCGACGTGCCCGATGACAAAGGCGTCCTCAGTGATCCCAAGCCGCGACCGAACTGACGCCCGATCAATCGGCTTGGTGAACGGATCAAGGTCGATGCCGCAGTGTAAGAGTCTCCATCGCGGATCATTCTCCCAGCGCTCGCCGAACAGGACCGTCGCCGCATCGCAGCTCACCCCGATTCCGATTGTGGCAAATCGCGCTATCGATAATTCTGCGGCTCGGAAATAGATGCGCCTTAACTGTGACGCGTCCCTCTGCCGGAGCCTGCTGTCGGTGTGGCTGTGGGCAATTCGAACCCGGACGCCGCATGAAGCCGCCAGCGCTAGCATCAAGCCGCTGGCGTGGTGGACGTGGCTATGAACGACATCGTAGGGACCGTACTCCCGCACGATGCGCCGGAACGCCCGCGAGAACCGAAGCAGCCGCTTCGGGCTGCCGGCATGATACAGCTCGCCGCCCATGGCCCGGATGTACTCATCGTATGCGCCCGGCTGGTCACTCTCTACCAGGAAATCGAACTGGAATCGCTGGCGGTCAATGTGCCGCATGACGTTGACAATCCAGGTCTCGGCGCCGCCGCGATCCATCCGGTTGAAGATGTGCAGCACCCGGATCGGCTCGCTCACGCTGATCCCTCCTCGGCGAGCGCCTCGCGCACGACCCACAGCGAGGCCACGAGCTGGACCGTCGCTCCCAGCAGCAAGGCACCCATCGCCCCGCGAAGACCGAATCTCGGCACGAGGACCAGCGACGCCACCGTACTCGCCAGCACGACGACCACGAATACCGGCACCTGCGGCCGGAAACGCCGCGCGGCCGTCATCGCGAACCCGGCGAACGCCGCCGCGAAGGTGACTCCGCCCGCGAGCGCGAGCATGGCGAGGGCCACGACATCCTCTGCGTACTCCGCCGTGTAGAGCAACGCGATCACCGGACGGCCGATAACCAGCGCCGCCACCGCTCCGATCGCACCGAGCAGGAGTGAGATCTGCATGGCATGGATGAGGAAGGCACGAAACTCGTCAAGCACGCCATCGGCGAACTGACGCGCCAATCGCGGGCTGACCGCCTGGCCTACCGCGGTCACGACCATGCCAGCCGCCACGACGATATAAACCAGCGCCGCGAACACGCCGAGCCCGCGCTCGCCCTGCTCATGCTCGACAACATACCGAGGAATGTTGGCATTCAGCGAGATCAGCAACATGACTACACCGAGCGGGAGCGCTGTCCAGGCAAGGTGTCGAAGCGATGCCATGTCCCAGCGCACCATCGGTGCGCCTGCGTTATCCAGACTGTGCGAGCGACGCGCTGCCGGAATCGTGTAGGCGACCAGCGGCACGATCGCGCCGACGAGATACCCGGCGATGCCGGCGACAATATCGTCGAAGATGACGATCCCCAGGCTCACCAGAACGAGCGCCAGAACGCCGCTCGCGACCTGTGCGCGGGCGATCACGTCCATCCGCTCGACTTGCTGGAAGTGCCCGTAGATCACGTCGCTGAGCGAGTCGACCGCCTTCGCACCCGCGATCAGCAGGATGACCGCCGCCGTCTCGCGGGAGCGGTCGATCGCCAGCACAATGCCTGCGGACGCGAGCAACGCGAGCAGCGTCGTGACGAACCGCAACGCGACGTAGTCGCCGAAGGCGAACTCACGGCGCGCATCGGTCGCCTGCACGCCGCGAAGCTGGAGGTTTGCAAACTGGATCACCGGGGCGGTGATTGCCAGGCCGAGCGCGAACATGCCGACCATGGCGGGCGTGCCGGTCTTGGCGATGACCGTCAGCACCCCCCACTGGCATAGCGCGTAGATCAGGTTGCCGGCGGTCGTCCACGACACGTTCTGCCGCAGTGACAATCCAGCGAGCCGGTCCGGACCGGGCATGGCAACCTCAGCGCGCATCGCTTCAACCGGCGTCACGCGCGGACAGCGCCCGGCACGGATTAATCAGGGGATCGGGATCCCCAGCGAAAGTGACTGTGTTGGCGTCTGATCCCGGTGCGCTGTCTGCAACGGCGACCGCCAGCGGCAACCCGACGTAGCCTTGGCCGATCACGCCGAAGGTCGCGGTGCGTCCCGCGATCGCCTGGCGCAGCGCGCGCGCGTGAGGGCCGCTCATGCCGGCACCTCGCCACCCGCGAACGCCGCCACGGTCCGCGCCATGCCGTCCTCGAAGCTGACCTTCGGCGCGTATCCGAGCACCGCCCGCGCGGCCGCGATGTCGGCCAGCGAGTCGCGGATGTCACCGGGTCGCGGGGCGGCATGGTCGGCTTCCGCGGGTTTGCCGAGCAGCTCCCCGATCACCGCCAGCATCTGGTTGACCGTGATGGCTCGGCCCGACGCGACGTTGAACACCCGTCCCGCCGCCTCGGGCACCCGCGCCGCGCACCGGTTGGCGTCGACCACGTTGGCGATATAGGTGAAATCGCGCGACTGCTCGCCGTCGCCGAAGATGGTGGGCCGACCCCCGGCCGCGACGGCGGCGATGAACTTCGGAATCACCGCCGCGTATTCCGATGCCGGGTCCTGATTCGGCCCGAACACGTTGAAGTATCGCAGCGCCACCGTCTCCAGCCCGTAAAGACGCGTGAACACGCCGCACAACTGCTCGGCGGACAATTTGGAGATCGCGTACGGCGAAAACGGCTGCGGCGTCATGTCTTCCCGCTTGGGCATCCCGGGCGTGTCGCCATAGACGGACGATGAGGACGCGAACACCACCCGTCGCGCGCCACGGTCCCGCGCGGCCAGCAGCACGTTGAGCGTGCCGGTGATGCCGGCGTCGAGGGTGGTGCGCGGGTCAGCCACCGATCGTGGCACCGACGGCACCGCCGCCTGGTGGTAGACCACCTCGCAGCCGTCAACGGCCCGCGCGACGGTCGCCGGGTCGCGCAGGTCGCCGTCGACCAGCTCGATCTCGCCCGTGATGCCATCGAGATTGGCGCGCGCCCCGCTGGAGAAATTGTCCAGCACGCGCACCCGCTCCCCGTCCGCGGCCAGGGCCCGCGCGATGTGGGAGCCGATGAAGCCGGCGCCCCCTGTGACCAATATCATGTGGATGAACTCCTGCCCGCTGGCGCGCTACGTGTTGAAACTGTGGCCGCGGACGGGCGCGAGGCACGCACCGTCGACTCCAGCCACGCCACGAGTCGCAAGGTCGAACGTCCCGTCACCAGTCGGGCGCATCAGCCGTGCGATGAACGAGACCATGCGCCAGTCGACTGCACGACCGGATTTGGCCGCATGAAGGCTCGCGGCCGCCACAAGGGCCGAGCGTGCCGGCTGAATTTGATTACAGCCGAACCGCAAACGATGACCATGATCAGCAGCAAGCCCAACTTGCCAAGCGAATTGGCATGGAAGTAGGCAAGTCCGGCCAACCCGGAAAACGCGGTCAACCCCGTATAGGCGATGGCAACGGCCCGGTGGCTCACGCCGGTGTCGACGAACCCGTGAAAGACATGGTTGCGGTCCGCGGAGAATGGGCTCGACCCGGCCAGCAGGCGCCGCCCGATTGTCACTATCGCATCGCAAAGCACCGGCACAAACGCGAACAGTACGGGTACCGCGCCCGTGTCATCGGGGGAGGGCATCAGCACGGCCGACGCCAGCAGATAGCCGATGAACTGGCTGCCGCCATCGCCCATGAATATCGACGCCGGCGCGGTATTCCACATCAGGAACCCGCCCAGCGCGGCTGCGAACGGCAGCAGCAACGGGACCGAGCCGGACAGGAGGCTGGCGAGGACGAGCGCCACGACCAGGCCAACCCCGGCGGCAAGGCCGTCGAGACCATCGATGAAGTTGAACGCGTTGATGACCGACACGATCCACAGGACGGCGACGGCCGCGGACAGTTGTGTCGAAAGCGTGATCGATCCAAATGGCAGGTCAACCAAAATGCGCGGCTCGAGGAGGATCACCGCCAGCAATGCGGCTCCGACCTGCGGCAAGAACTTCTGGAAAGGCCCGAGGTGCTTCAAGTCATCCAGCGTGCCGGTGACCGCGACGAGGATCGCGCCGATGCCAATCCCGAGCATCCACCCTTCAAAATGGCCCATTCCGACACCGACACCGATCACCGTGGCGAAGACGATGGCGCTACCGCCGAGCCTCGGCACCGGAGCGGAATGCGTGCTGCGGTGATTGGGCTCGTCGACCCGGTCCCAACTGAGAGCCAGATTTCGGATCGCCGGGGTCAACGCCGCCGCCACGATAAAGGCGACCAGTACCGCCGCCAGCTCTCGCTCGCCGATGACCACTATTCCTGCCCTCCCTGGCCCATCACGATGTTCTCAATCACGTTGCGTGTCAATCCAGGGATCGTTTCGCGTCGCCGATTTCGCGGCGAGGCGACACTCCCCGCCAGTGAGTGTCCGGGATAGCCTACCACCTATCCGAGCTTCCGGTGCCGGCCAGTCACAAGGCCGATCAGGAGCCGCGCAACCACGCGGTCTTCGACTGTACCTCGAGCGGATCCACGCGTACGAACGAGAGTTCCTGCTGCATCAGGTCGTCGTAGAGCGTCTCCACGACGCCATCCAGTCGCGCCGTCTCCAGCGTGCCGGCGGTGCAGCCGGATCGAAAACTCTGGCCGATCTGGACCATCTCCTTGACTGCCATGTCGGTTCGAATATGTCCCTCGACCGCAGACAGCAACTCCGGCACGGCCGTCACCACGTCCAGCCCCGCACCTTTGGTCATCAGAGCCCGCACCACCTGCTGCTGCCGCTCCTGGCGCCCGAAATCCCCGTCGACGCCGCCACGATAGCGGGCATACATCAACGCATGCTCGCCATCGAGCTGCTGCGTGCCGGCCGGATACGACAGCCCATCGATCTCGAACGCCTCGTCGTTGGTGACGGTGATCCCTCCCATCGCATCCACAAGCTGTGTCACCCCGGCAAAGTCGATGAGCCCATAGTGATCGATCTGGATGCCGAGCAGGTGTTCAACCACCGCCATCTGATAGGGAACACCGCCGACCGCCAGCGCGTGATTGATTTTCGATTGGCCGTATCCCGGCAGCTCGACCCGCGTGTCCCGTGGGATAGACAACAGCCGACAGGAGTTCGTTTCACCATCCAGATACACCACCGCGAGCGAGTCGGGACGGACATCGACATCGATCGGCTCGCCGGGGCGCGCGTCGACGCCCATCATCAGCACGGCCACTGACCCATCGGGCGAGCTCGGCAGCGCCGGGTCATCTTCAATCGACTGCTCGACATGCCGCTGGGCGGCATCGGTGTCGATCTTGACGTCCTCGTCGCCCCCCAACCGGTCGCCGCTGATCTGCGGCGGTGGTGTGCTCAACTGGTGCAAGGCATCCAGGCTCGACGAGATGTACCACGCACCCCCGGCCAGCCCGGTGAGGAGCAGCGCGACGAGCGCGAGGCTCACGAGCACCACTGGCCGCCGGTACCACCGTGCGCGACCTGTTTTCCCAAACCGTCCCCACGCGGCCAGGTCGATCTGGCGCCGAGGCCGCTCCGGAATCCCTCGGGCCTGCACGAGACGCAGCGGAGTGCCGCAGTTCGAACAAAACGCGCTGCCCTCGGGAACCGAGGCACGGCAGCGCCCGCACGTTACATCCATGGATCGGCGCAGCTCCGGCAGAAGAACTCGGGCGATGCGTCCAGCTCGGCGGGGTGACACGGGATCATGCTCGGCGCCCCGGCCTGCCGTTCCGCGAGCCGCATCCCTGCGCTCCAGGCATGCGTACGTTCACTCGCCATGATAATACGATCGGCAGATTTGTGCCTCCAGGTCACCGGCTGTCCTCGGAAAAACAATTACTCCAGCAACCATTCGATCTTGCGGTCGACTTCTTCGGTCGCGATGTGCACAAATGAGAGATCCTCTTCCATGATGTCGTCATAGGCGTCATGGATGTCCCCATCCAGCAAGGCGGTTTCGAGCGAATCCGCGTTGCAGGACCCTCGGAACTCTTGGCCGAGCTCGATCATGTCACCCAGTTCTAGATCGGTCCGCACATGGCCTTCCACCGCATCGAGCAGGCCCGGCACGGCGGTGACCACGTCGAGGCTGGCGGCACGGCTAAGCAATGCCCGTGCCACCTGCTGCTGTCGCGCCTGACGTCCGTACTCGCCATCGGGCCCGCCACGGAAGCGCGCGTACATGAGCGCCTCATGTCCATCGAGTGCGAGCGTTCCCTGGGGGTACGTCACGCCGTCAATCTCGAATTCATGGTCGTTGACGACGACCACGCGCCCGATTGCATCGACGAGTTTCTCGACGCCGGAGAAGTCGATCAAGCCGTAGTGATCGATCTTGATACCCAGAAACTGCTCGATCATGAGCTTCTGGTAGGGAATTCCGCCGACAGCAAGCGCGGAGTTCATCTTGGTGTACCCGTAGCCGGGCATGTTCATCCGTGTGTCTCTCGGGACCGAAAGCATTTTGCACGAGCCATCATTGCGATCGAACACCACGACTGACAGCGAGTCCGCACGGACCGTGATATCGATTGGCTCGCCCGGTCGCGAATCCACACCCATAACAAGGAACGACACCCAGCGGTCGGGCAACTCGGCGGAAACCCCCGGGCTCGCCGCAACCGCTGCCACATGTTCGCGCGCGGCGGTGGTGTCGACCACCACCTTCGCCCCGCCGTCGCCGGGTTCGCTCACGCTCACCTGGGGCGGCGGCGTGCTGATTTCGTCAAGATCGTCGAACTTGCTGGTGACATACCACGCACCGGTACCGACCGTGGTGAGCAGTAACGTCACCAACACCAGTGGCACCATGATTCGCCAGCGCCGATACCACGGCGTGGGCGCGACGCGGCGCCTCGGCTTCCGCGGGCCGGTTCTCGCCGCCGGTCGAGCGCCCTGCTTTTGTGCCGCCGTGCGCGGGCGCGTCCCGTTGGCACGACCGGACGGCGACGCCTTGCCC
>JAEVYR010000041.1 GCA_023392645.1 Chloroflexota bacterium
CCCGTGGGGCTCCTGCCGCATCTGCACGGTCGAAATCCTCGGCAAGCGTGGCGGGTTGATCGAATCGTGCGCCACCCCGCTCGGTGAGGGGATGGAAGTTCTCACCCACTCCGAGCCGGTTGAGGACGCACGCCAGTTCATCCTCCAGATGTACCTGATCGATCACGCGCTCGATTGCCCAACGTGCGACAAGTCAGGCGAATGCTACCTGCAGGACAACACCTACCTGCACAATATCAACGCCAATCCGTATCGCCGTCCGAAAATGGCGCAGCCCTACACCCACTTCAGCGACACCATCGACTACAAGTGGGACCGCTGCATCATGTGCAACCGCTGCACGCGGGTGTGCGACGAAATGATCGGCGTGACGGCGATCGAGCAGTCCAACCGCGCGCTCGAAGCGACCATCACCACCGCCTTCGGCCGCTCGCTCGAAGAGAATACGTGCACCAACTGCGGCATGTGCATCGCAGTCTGCCCGGTTGGCGCGCTGACCGACCGCCACTTCGGCCATCACCCGTGGGAGCTCGACTCGACCGAGACGATCTGCGGCTTCTGCGATGTCGGCTGCACGCTCAACATCGAATCCCACAAGGGGCTCGTGCGCCGCGCCACCCACCTCTGGGAGCGCGGGTTGAACCAGGGCTACACCTGCGAGGCGGGCCGCTGGGGGCACGAGGTCGTGCAGGGTCCGGATCGCGTCTTCCACGCGTCGATGAAGGCCAGCGACGGCCGCGTCTACGAACTCGACATCGACGAGGCAATCGAGCAGACCGCCGAGCAGCTCGCGCACTACCAGGGCTCCGCGTTCGCGGCGCTCGCCTCCGGCGAGAACACCAACGAGGAGGCCTACGCGCTGCAGCAGTTCAGCCGCGCGGTGATGCAGTCGAACAACGTCGACCGGCTACTCTCGCCACGACAGATCGACGTCGAACAGGCCGTTCGCGCCGCGCTGGGCGTCCAGACCGCGAATACCAACAGCCAGCTCGAATACTTCTCCGATGTCCAGAACGTGATGGTCGTCGGCCCGTCGGTGTTCGAAGCGGCGCCGGTCTTCTCCTACTGGATCAACCACTCCCGCCTCTATCGCGAGGCGCGCATCGCGGTCGTGTCGACCGAACACTACCTGCTGTGCGACCGTGCCGCAATCTGGCTCAAGCCGAACCCGGGCACGACGGCACAGGTCGTCGATGCCGTCTCCGCGGCAATTGTGGCGCTCGACATGCAGCAGCCCGGTGAGACCGATGTCGCCGCGCTGGTGAAGCGCCTCCAGGGCATCGACCTGAACGAGGTCGAGCGCGCCAGCGGCGTGAGCCGCGACGACATTGTCGCCACCGCCCGCCTCTTCGTCACCGGACACCTTCAGGCGACCCCGCTGGCGTCGGCGCCAGGCGAGCTCGTTGGCGCGGTCGTCCACACCGTCGCGCACGACTACAACGTCACCGGCGCGGGCGACTACCCCGACGCGAAGCAGGTCGCCGAGGCCTGCACCAACCTGTCGATCCTCACCGGCAACCTGGGCAAGGCCGGCGGCGGTGTCGCCAGCCCGCGTGGCAACGCCAACTACCAGGGCACCACCGACATGGGTCTGCTGCCCGACATGCTGCCGGGCGGCCAGCCGATCACCGACGCGAACGCGCTCGGCAGCTTCGAGCAGATTTGGCAATCTCGCTGGGCCGGCGGCGTCGCCACCAGCAACGGTTACGTCCAGAAGAAGGCGCTGCCGACCGAGCCGGGCATCGGCATCGACCGGCTGGTCGAGGCAATCGAGCGCGGTCAGATCAAGGCGATGTGGGTCGAAGGCGGCCCGCGCACGCGCTCGTTCTTCCCCAACCGTCGCCTGTTCGAGGCGCTGCAGAAGCTCGAGTTCCTCGTCGTCGCCGATTCGTACCAATCGCCCCTGACCGCGATCGCCGACATCGTCCTGCCGGTGGCGGCCAACCTCGAAAAGGACGGTACGTTCACGTCGTTCGACCGGGTCGTGCAACGGCTCCGGGCGGCGGTACCGGCGATGGGCGAGTCGACCTCGACGCTCGATCTCCTCGCCAACCTCGCCAGCCGCTTCGGCTACATCATGGAGTACGGGCATCCTTCCCACGTCATGCGCGAGATCTCGACGGTCGTGCCCGGATACCTCGGCATCTCCTACGCCTACCTGGAGCGCGGCGGCGTTTCGACGCCGGTGACCACGCCGGGCGAGGCGGGGCCGGAGGTGCTCGACCGCACGAACGGACTCAATCCGGTCGTGCTCAACCCGACACAGGTGTGATTCGCGAACACGAAAGAGGCATCCATGTTCGATGAAGTCAAGGGATTCGGGATCACCCTCAAGCGCATGGTGGCGCCCAAGGTCACGATCGAGTACCCCGAGGTCAAGCGTCCGATGGCGCCGCGGTTCCGCGGGCTGCCGTCGCTCCGGACCGATCCGGAAACCAACGAGCCGCTCTGCGTCGCCTGCGGTCTGTGCGCGCGCATCTGCCCGACCACCTGCCTGGAAATGAATGTTGTCCCGTCGGAGGAAGGCGACCGCGAGCGCGCGGAGTTCGTGCTCAAGGCGGGCCGCTGCATGTTCTGCGGGCTCTGCTCGCAGGTTTGCCCGGTCGACGCCATCACCATGAGCCACGAGTATGAGCTCTCGGTGATGGAGCGCGACGGCCTGATTTACACCAAGACCGAGCTCGGGCAGATCGGCGGGCAAATGCCGAACTGGTGGGAGTCGGGCGTCGGCCCGGATAACCAGAACACCAACGCGCCGACCAAGTACGATCGCTTCCGCGACGTCGCATCCGAGCTGTACTAGTCGGGGTCAGGTTCGAACGAAAACAGCCCGCGACGGATTCGGCCGTCGCGGGCTGTTTTGCTGACTGCGATGTCCGCCGCAGCGGTGACGTGCCCGCCGCTCGAACTAGCCACGGTTCGAAGACACAGGCGACGCCATATCGCCGCCACGGCCTTCACATCTCACCCGGTGCTGCTACACCGTCGTGGTGACGAGGCCGCGCAGCGTGGCGAGGTTCTTTCCGTCGAAGACGTCGTCGTCGCCCTTCTCGGTTTCCAGCAACCCCGGGAGTCCCACCAGCCGCGGGTCGTTGACGAGATTGCGGAACCCCTCGAGCCCGATCTCGCCCTCGCCGATGTGTTCGTGCCGGTCGCGTTTGCTCCCGAGCGGGAACTTCGAGTCGTTGAGATGGATCGCCTTCAGGTTGGCGATCCCGAGGCTCTCGTCGAAGACCCGCATCATCTCCGCATAGCTCTCGTCGGTGCGGAACTCATATCCCGCCGCGAAGACGTGGCAGGTGTCGAGACAGATGCCGACGCGCTCCTTCGCCTCGACCTGATCGATGATCGTCGCCAGCTCGTCGAAGGTCCGACCGAGGTTGGTGCCCTGCCCCGCCGTCGTTTCCAGCAGCGTTTGCACGCGCAGGTGCGGCGCCGACTCGTGGATCCGGTTGAGCGACTCCGCGACAGCCGCCAGCCCGGCTTCCTCGCCGCTCCCGGTGTGCGAGCCGGGATGAACCACCAGGCCCGAAATGCCGAGCGTCTCGCAGCGTTCGAGCTCGTCCTGGAACGCGCGCATCGACTTTTCGCGCAGGTCGTCCTTCGGCGACGCGAGATTGATCAGGTACGACGCGTGGGTGATGACGGCGGTGATGCCGGTTCGGCCGCGCTCCTCGTACCAGCGCTCGACCTCCACGTCGCCCAGCGGCTTCGCGACCCATTGCCGCTGGTTCTTCGTGAACACCTGGATCGCATCCATGGCGAATCGCTCGCCACGAGCGAACGCGGTATCCACGCCGCCGGAAACCGAAACATGCGCGCCGAACGCCAAGCTCATTTGCTGCCCTTTCGTATTGGTCCCCCTGGGCGGTTCACGCTCAGCCGTCCAGATCACTCATGAGTTCCGCGTATCGGTCCTTGCTGAAGCCGACCTCGACGCCGTCATCGCTGACGAAAATGGGCCGCCGAATCAACCTCGGTTCGTCGAGCATCCGATCGAGCAGCTCGTCCTCCGTAAGGTTCTGCTCGCCAAGCCGATCGTTGCGATAGACGCTGCTGCGTTTGGATATCAGCTCCGATGGACGCATGCCCGCCCGGTCCAGGATGGATGTCAGCTCATCCCGGCTGAACGGCTGCTTGAAGAACTCTCGAACCTCATGATCCACTCCGCGCTCCCCGAGCGCGGCGGCCGCGGTGGGGGCCGACGGTGACGCACGGTAGAGTTACAGCACCGGGTTGATGGCTAGG
>JAEVYR010000042.1 GCA_023392645.1 Chloroflexota bacterium
CGGGTCTACGCCTCGACAAGCTCGAGCATGTTCAGCAGCCCCTGCATGTACCCGATCGCGTGCGCCCGCGCGCGGTGACCCCATCGCGTGTCGCCATCCATGATCGGCACGTGGTCGTCCAGCAGGAACCCGTCGAAGCCGTTGCGGTTGAGCAACAACATGATCTCGGCCGGGTCCCAGTTACCCTCGCCGATGAAGCACTCCTGGAAGACCGGCATCGTCCCCTGGACGTCGCGGAAGTGGACGTAGAGAACCTTTCCGCGCGGGCCGAAGTGCTCGATCATTTCGACCACGTTCGCCTTGCCGCCCGGCATCTCCGAGCAGCACCCGAGGCAGAGGTCGAGCCCCCACGCCTCGCCGGCGCCTGTCTCCTCGGCGATCCGCTCGGCCCGCCGGAAATCGTCCGGCTTCGAGAAAATCCGCGCGACGCCGCCGAGCATCGGCACGGGCGGGTCGTCCGGGTGCAGCGCCAGCTTGACGCCGGCGTCCTTCGCCACCGGCAACACCGCGTGCATGAAGCGCTCGTAGTTCGCCCACATCGTCTCGGCGGAGAGCATCTGCGCCGGGTCGTCGGTCGTCCACAACCCGGCCACCCAGTCGGGGCGGTCGGGCATGAACTCGCGTCCGCCGGTGGTCGACGCCTCGACGACCGCCATGTCGAAGGCGGTCGCTCGCGCGCCGCCCCGGCCGGGCGCCTCGCGCGAGGTGCGCCAGACCGAGTTCGGCATGAAGTTGTAGCCGAGGATGGGAATGCCCGCCTCGCCCATCGCCCGGATGGTGTGCTGGTAGTTTTCGATCTGGCGGTCGGCGCCATCCTGCCCCGTCATCGCGAGGTGCAGGAAGGAGAGCGGCACGTTCTCGATCGCCTCGAGGGTGAGACCGTACGCGGCCGCCTTCGCGACGAGCGCCTGCAGGTCGGCGGCCTCCCACCGCTCCTCGCCCGGCAGCAGCGGCGAATTCATCTGCACGCCGGACACGCCGAGCTGGGCGGCAAACCGCAGCATCTCGTCCGTCATCTCGCTGAACTGCCCGACCGCGACCCGCATTTCCTTCGTGGTCATCTACAGCCTCCCGCCACCTGATCGTAGCGCCGCCCCGAAGCCTGCCCCGAGCGACGGCCGCGGGCCGGAGTCGAATGGGGCGGCCATTCGTCACGCCTCGGCGGCTTCCCGCGCCTCGCGGAGCTCGCTGTTGACCGCCTCGATCAGCCCGGTCATGTAGCCGATCGCGTGCAGCCGCCCCAGCAGCTCGTACCCGGGGTGGTCGTTCGCCTCGCCGGCCAGCGTCGGCACGTGGTCCGGCCGCATCGGCCCGTCATACCCGACTTCGGCCCACGCCCGCATCGTCGCCAGCATGTCGGTCTGGCCGGTGTTGTGAAAGGTCTCGACGAAGCGCTCCGGCGTGCCGCGGACATCGCGGAAGTGGACGAAGAAGACCTTGCCCTGCCCGCCGAAGTGACGGATCGTGGCCGGCACGTCGGCGCCCATCGTCGAAAAGTTGCCCTGGCAGAAGGTGATGCCGTTGTTCGGGCTCGGCACCATGTCGATCACGCGCTGGAAGGCATCCGGGTTGGTCAGGATGCGCCCGATGCCGCGCACCGGCGAGATCGGCGGATCGTCCGGATGCACCGCCAGCTTCACGCCGGCCTTTTCCGCCACCGGCACCACCCGCTTGAGGAAATCCTCCATGTTTTCCCAGAGGGCATCCTCGGTGATCTCGCCCCACTCGGTCAGCGCGGCATGATCGACGGAAGCATGGTCGTACCCGGAGACGAGCGCGTTGCCGCGCCGGGTCACCTTGATGCCGAAGTCGCTGCGATACCAGCCGATGCCGGCCATCCAGTTGTGGCACATCACGCCGATGCCGAGGCGGCCCATGTTTTCCAGCAACTGGCAGAACCGCTGGATGCCCTCCTCGCGGCCCGGCAGGCCCAGCTTGACCGGCTCCATGATGCTCGCCGGCGCCGACTCGATCACCTGCAGGTCGAGCCCGGCGGCGGTGAAGCGCTCCTTCACCGCGCGCAGGTGCTCGAAGTCCCACGCGGGCGGGTCGTCCGGTCCTTCCGGCACGCCGGTGACGGCGGTGGTCACGCCGAGCTGAGGGGCGATCTGCCAGAGCTGGTCGGGCGTGCTGGCGCGGAAGACCTCGGCGAGCCGGGGCACGAACGGCTCGTCGAGCAGGTCGACATCGAGCAGGTCGGTCCAGTCGCTGACGGTCACAGGGACATCGCTTGCGGGCGCTTCCATGGCTGTCTCCCGGGAGATGGCGGCGAATCGTTGGCGGCAGTGTCGGCCGACGCAGGCGATACCGCAAGAGGGTCGGTCGAATCTTGACATAGCGGCACTACCTGCTAAGATGCAGGTACATTCATCGCTGGCAGGGCCACGCATGAGCGGAGCGAATCCGCGCAGAGAGACGATACGGCCCGGTCGCCAGCGCGGGTGCAGGGCGTCCCAGAGGTTTCGGGATACCCGGGGCGATGGTGCTTGGCCGGATGGCTCGGCCCGATCGCCTGCGCGTCAGGACTGACGTGACGTGACGAATGTCCTGCATGCCGGTGTCCGGCTCGCTTCCGTGACACCGCCGGCAGCCTCCCCCGCGAGGGCACGCCGCACGCGATGCGTGGTCGGGCCTGCGACGTCGAACACCCCACGGACAGGACGCTCGCGCGCGGCGTTAAGGTCAGCCCGGCAGGGACGATCGCCCAGCGGAAGTCGGCAGTGCCTGGTTGCGGTGGAGCGATTCGCTGCAGGCC
>JAEVYR010000043.1 GCA_023392645.1 Chloroflexota bacterium
GCGCCGCAGCGGGTGTGACGACCTGACGATCGGGCGAACGGACCCCGCTCGGGATTGAGGGGGGTCCGTTGCCGTTTGCCAGTCACGACATGGCGAGGATGAAGAGGACCAGAAGGCCGGCAACGGCCAGCCAGTCAGCGAGCGTCGCATCGGAACGGAAACCGGTGACGTAGGCTGCGCCGATCACGATCGCCGTCGTCACCATGTTGTTCATGACGGATGTAGCGACGTGATCTATCAGGACGGAGGTTCCGTCGATGCCTGCGGCGCCGCAACCCGCGCGGCGAACGATCACGCCCGGCACAACGCATTGCGCGTCGTCGATGCCGATGCTGATGGCTCCGCCGAAAACACAAGGAGATGTCCCCGAGACGGAGCCAGTCATTGTCACGGGCACGTTCGATGACGATTTCGGGGAAGATGACACTCAGTTTGGGATCAACCGATTGCTGGATGGGGTGTGGATGCTGCTCGAGAGCCGGGCCAGCGACCGAGCGGTCGCGCGACAGGCTCCGGAGGTGCGGGCGGCGGGATTCGAACCCGCACGGGTTGCCCCAACGGTGTTTAAGACCGTAGCGTCTGCCGTTCCGCCACGCCCGCGTGCGTCGCGCTGCAAGCATACGATGCCGTGCCCCGAAACCGGGCGTCGGAGTCACCGCGCCAGAGCGACCTACCGCCGCACGGCGCCGCGGAGAACGAACGCGAGATTCGCGGGACGCTCCGCGAGCCGGCGCATCAGGTAGGCGTACCAATCGGGGCCGAACGGCGTCGCGACGAGCACCCGATACCCGCGGGCGGCGAGCGCGCGCTGCAGTGGCGACTTGATGCCATACAACATCTGGAACTCGAAGCGGTCGCGACCGATCCCGTGCCGGTCGGTGAACGCGATCATGTGATCGATGATGCGCTCGTCGTGGGTGGCGATGGCGGTGAATCCGTCGCCTTGCAGCGCCCGCTCCGCGAGGGAGATGTAGGCGGCGTCGACATCGGCCTTCTTCGGCCAGGCGACGGTCGGCGGCTCGAGATAGGCGCCCTTCACCAACCGCAGGTTCGGCGCCAGGGGCAGGAGCGTCTCGAGATCCCGCTCGGACCGATACAGGCAGGACTGCAGCACCGTGCCGACGTTGTCGAACCCTTCGTCGCGCAGATGGCGGTACACGGCAAGGGTCGCGTCGACGCGGGTCGATTCTTCCATATCGATCCGAACGAAATTGCCGCTCCCCGCCGCGTGACGCGCGACCGTGCGAACGTTGTCGAAGGCAACGGCCTGCCCGATGTCGAGGCCGAGATGCGTCAGCTTCAGGGCGACGTTGGTCGTCAGACCCTCCGCCGCGATGCGGTCGAGAATCGCCTCGTAGGAGTCGACCACGGCTCGCGCCGTTTCGGCGGACTCGACATGCTCGCCAAGCAGGGTCGTGTTGGTGCGGAGTCCCGCCTCGTTGAGCCTCCGGAGCACCGGGATGGCCTCGTCTATCGTCTCTCCAGCGACGAAGCGCGCGCCGCCGAGGCGCATGCCATAGCGGCGGACGCCGCTCGCGACGACCCGGTTGTTCGTGGCGACGAGGATTCCCTTGCGGAAGACCGGGTTGAGCGCGGCGCCCATGCGTGAGCTGACCGCCGACGGCGCGCTGGTTGCCTTCGCCTGCATCTCGCCCCCTTCGTGTGCGACACCGCACGTGTGACGCCGGATGTTGCCCTTTTTGCGATTTCGGTCAGTATCGCTGGCGCGGGTGAATCTCGCTAGACCGCCGCCCGATTGTCTTCGGTCATGTCGAACGAGGACTCCTCGACGGTTCGGCCCGTTGCAACGGAGTGTCGGCGTGGTGGAGATTGCGGAAGGCAAGCCAAAGCCCGACCCGTATTGCCGCTCGTAACACGGAGCTGGGGCAAAACCCAGGTGAAGGCTCGTCGCGGTTATCAGGTTGATTGGAAGGTGCACCGAGGCAGTTGCGCGGTTATCGGGCGGACAACACCGGACCGCGCCTGCGGCTCAGGTCGGGGAGGGCCGCTCCTGCGACGCCGCCGCAAAGATAACCGATCAAATACACTGCCAGGTGGCGGGGCGGGTGGGCGTAAACGGTCAACCGGATCGGCATATCGAGCGCGCGCAAAAAAACGCCGGGGCATGTACCCCGGCGTTGCCTGTGTGTCTTGGAGCGGAAGACGAGAATCGAACTCGCGACCTTCTCCTTGGCAAGGAGATGCTCTACCACTGAGCCACTTCCGCACGCCGCGCTCGGCGGCACTGGTGATGATAGGCCCCCGAGCGCGACCATGTCAAGGTGACGATGTTGCCAGGGTGCGATTCAGATTGTGTGATGCCGCCGACCCTCCTGGGTTGACGCCGTTGTCGACCCAACAGGATGTGCCGGAACCGGGCGCTGATGCGCGATCCATCACAACAGGTGAATCGCACCCATGGTGCTATCGGGCCTCGAGGGTGTCCGCCGCGGCGTCGAGCTTTTGTCCGGCTTCTGCTGCCAGCGCCTCGAGCTCCGGCGACTCCCCGGCGGCGGCGAGCATCGCCTTCGGGTCGACGAAGGTGACGTAGCGCCGATCTCGCTCCTCGCGGACGACGACGTTGCATGGCAGGAGCAGGCCGAGGTCGATGTCGGCATCCAGGCCCCGGTTGGCGAGGGCAGGGTTGCAGGCACCGAGAATCGTGTAGCGCTCGCGCTCGACCCCGATCTTCTCCTTCAGGACGCGGTCGACCTCGATGGTCGTCAAGACGCCGAAGCCCTGATCCTTGAGGGCGGCGGTGGTGGCGTCGATCGCTTCGTTGAATGGCAGGTCGAGTACGACCATGCGACCGTAGTTGCAGGTTGCGTCGGCTGTCATGTGAGTCCCTCATTTGTGAAACGAATCGGCCTGTCCGGTTCGTCACTGTACAATACTTCAATATCGGAAGTATACCATCACGTCCGACCTGGACGATGCCAGTTCGGCGTGACTACCGTACCCCCGCACGAGGCGCGACACGCATGGGCGCCGATGGATGAAATGAGTTCAGTACAATTTGCGCGGATTGGATCGGACGCGCGTGTGAAGGGAGCAACAGGCACATGAGCAGGGGAAAATTGCCGGGCAGCCTTGTTTCGACGGCATGGCTGGCGGAACACCTGGGCGATCCCGGCGTGCGGGTGGTCGACATTCGCGGTTCGGTCACGACTGAGGATCTCGGTGGCGGCCGTCAGCGAGCGACGTATGCCGGTGCGCGGGAGCGCTACGCCGAAGGACACATCCCGGGGTCGGTGTTCGTCGACTGGACCACCGATATCGTCGATCCGGATGCCGACGTCAAGGCACAGGTCGCCTCGCCGGAGCAGTTCAAGTCGGCGATGGAGCGCATCGGCGTCGGCGACGACAGCGCGGTGGTGGTGGTCGACGATACCGGCGGGCACCTCGCGACCCGCCTGTGGTGGGCGCTGCGCTATTACGGCCATGACGATGTCGCCGTGCTCGACGGTGGATTTTCCCACTGGACGCGGGAGGGTCGTCCGGTTGTTCGCGAGATCGACGAGCTCCCGCCGGCGACGTTCACGCCAACGGTCCGCCCGGAGCTGCGGGCGACGCTCGAGGAGGTGCACCAGGGACTCGGCGCCGATCGGCAACTGCTCGACGCGCGGGACGACGGCATGTTTTCGGGTGCCACGCAGCGCGGGAGCCGGGGCGGGCACATTCCGGGCGCGGTCAACCTGCCCGCGGCCGCGCTGATGTCCGAATCGGGATGCTGGCGCTCGCCGGGAGAGATCCGCGCGCTGGCGAGCGAGGCCGGCGTGTCGCTGGAGCAGCCGGTGACGGCCTATTGCAACGGCGGCGTCACTGCGACGCAATTGCTGTTCGGTCTTCATCTGGCGGGCATGTCGACGGACGCGCTCAGGAACTACGACGGCTCCTGGAACGAGTGGGGCGAGCGCGACGACGTGCCGGTCGACGGAAACAGGGACCTGTTCGCCGGCAAGCACTGACTGTGTTTCGTGCCGAATGTGTCTCGACGGCGCGGTTGAGGTTGACGTCCCGTTCCATACCCGAGTAGATTGGTATGGATTCAGGGCTGGTCCGCAGCCAGTGACCCGCATGGGCGTTCGGATGGGGATACATGGAACTTCGGTCAATCCACACGGCTCCGGCTGAAGCGCAATGGCTGACCGTGCGCGGCGCGCGCAAGGCCTACAATACGCGCCCCGTACCGGTGACCGCGCTGCGCGGGGTCGACCTGACCGTCTCGCGCGGCAGCTTCGCCGCCATTCTGGGGCCGTCGGGCTGTGGCAAGTCGACATTGCTCAAGATCATCGCCGGGATCGACCGGCAAGATGCCGGCGAGGTCATGTTGGCCGGCACGAAGCTCGGTGACGATGACCTGCACCTTCCGCCCGAGCGGCGCGACATCGGCATCGTACCGCAGGAGGGCGCGCTCTTCCCGCATATGAGCGTGGCCGACAACATCGGGTTCGGGCTGCGCTCATGGCGCGCTAACCCGCTTTCGCCGCGCGCGCGCAAGGCTCGCCGCGACCGGATCGAGGATCTGCTCGAGCTGGTCGGGCTGCAGGGGTATGGCAAGCGCAAGCCCGACGAGCTTTCGGGCGGGCAGCAGCAGCGCGGGGCGCTGGCCCGGGCGCTGGCGCCGGAACCGAAGCTGGTGCTGCTTGACGAGCCGTTTTCGGCGCTCGACGCCGGATTGCGCGAGGAGCTGCGGGTTGAGGTTCGCGAGCTCCTGCGTCGTACGAACACCACCGCGATCCTCGTCACGCACGATCAGGAAGAGGCGCTGTCGCTCGCGGACCAGGTCGCGGTGATGCGCGAGGGCGAGGTCATCCAGGCGGGGTCGCCGCTGGAGATTTACACGCGGCCGGCCGACGCGGGCGTGGCTCGCTTCGTCGGCGACGCGGTGCTGTTGCCGGCGCACCTTGAGCCGGGCACGACCGTGGTTGCCGCCTGCGCGCTCGGGAACGTCTCGGTCTGCGAGACCTGCCAGGTCATCGGCCGGGGGCCGTGCACGCTCATGTTGCGGCCGGAGCAGGTGGTGCTCGATCCCAATGGAGTACCCGCTCGGGTGCTTGGGTTCACCTTCTACGGCCACGGCGGCAAACTGGCGCTCGCGCTGGGCGAGGATGGCTCCGGCGCCACAGTGATGGCGCGCACCGGCGAGGGCGCGTTTCCGGCCATCGGCGACATGGTGCGGGTGAGAGTGGTGGGCGATGCCGTCGCCTACGCCCATGAGCGCAAGCCCGGCGGCTCGCTTCCGCGGCCGAACGGGGCGCAGCCGGAGTTCGCCCCCGGGCCAGCGTACGCTGAAGGCTGATTTCCAACGATCGCATCATAACGGGTCCCATCGCATCGACGGTTTGAGGGTCGGCACGTCGCCGAGCCTGAATGAAGGGTGAATCATGTCTCGAATCCGACAGAATCGACGCGCGCTCCTGAAGATGGGCGGCGCCATAGCCGCGGCTGGTGCCGTCGGCGCGCCCCGGATCGCGCTGGGCCAGGCAACACCGGCCACGACCGGCGGTGGCTCGCTCACCGTGTACTCGGGCCAGCACGAGGATCTGGTGCTCGCGTTCGCCGACGGGTTCACGGCGGCCAGCGGGGTGGAGATCGAGGTTCGCTCCGGCGGTGACGCCGAGCTGGTCAATCAGATCCTCGAAGAGGGCGACGGCACCCCGGCCGACCTGTTCATCTCCGAGGAGCCCAGCCCGGTCGCGCGGCTCGACGCCGAGGGGCTGCTCGCGACCGTCGATGCGGCGACGCTGGCGAAGACCGACGAGCGGTTCAACCCCGAGAACGGCAACTGGCTGGCCTACGCGCTGCGCTCCCGCGTGATGTTCTACAACCCCGAGATCATCGCTGAGGACGATCTGCCCGCCAGCGTGCTCGATCTCACGGGCGACGAGTGGAAGGGCACGTTCGCCTACGCGCCCAGCGGCGCGTTCGTGGCGGTGACCAACTACCTGCTCAACGAGATCGGCGAGGACGACACGCTGGCCTGGTTGGAGGGCATCGCCGCCAATGGCGAGAACCTGCTGAAAAATGGCGCTGTGCGGGACGCCGTGGAGGCGGGTCAGACCGGCTTCGGGCTGAGCAACCACTACTACTGGTACATCCTTGCGCGCGAGAAGGGCGGCGCGGAAAACCTCACCTCCCGGGTGCACTGGGT
>JAEVYR010000083.1 GCA_023392645.1 Chloroflexota bacterium
CCATTGCGCAAGGAATCTCTCGACTTCGCGGCTGCGCCGCGTTGCTCGAAATGACAAACACGTCGTGGTTGTTCGATGCCTGCGGAGCGGCAAGCTCACCACGTTTGGGCGCGAAGGCCGGGACACGCCCGGCCCGTACGACACCCTGCGCGGATCAGCCGGCTCGAATCTACGACTCTTCCTTCCAGAGCTTGAACAGGAACGGGTAGATGTTGTCCGACTGCAGCACGCTCTCGGGCAGGCCCTGGATGCTGTTGGAGAAGAACGAGAAGCCAGACCACACCATGATGTAGATGAACGGAACCTCCTCGGCGACGATCGCCTGGATTTCCTTGTACATCTCGATACGCTTCGCCTCGTCCTGCTCCGTGACGCCATTGGTCAACAGCTCGTCGACCCGCTCGTTGCTGAAGTTGCTGAAGTTATTGGCGCCGTCCGTGCTGAGCGTATCGCGGGCGTCCGGGTCTCCGTCGCTGCCACCGTAGGTCCAGTTGAACAGCGACATGTCCATGTCGCCGGCGACCATTGCCTCGAGGATGGTGTCGACCGTCGCCTCCTGCAGCTGCATGTCCATGCCCACGTCCTTGTAGGCCTGCTGGGCGACCTCGGCCTCCGGACGCCGGTTGGAATCTCCGGAAATGGCGACGCAGGTGAAGGCGAGCTTCTGGCCGTCCTTCTCCCGGATGCCGTCGTCGCCCTCGACCCAGCCGGCGTCTTCCAGCACCTGCTTCGCCTTCTCGGGGTCGAACTCATACATCGGCACGTCGGCGTTGTAGTACTTCTCGACACCCGGTGACAGGTTCGATGTGGCCACCACCGCCTGGCCCAGGAAGATATCGTCGACCAGCGCCTGGCGATCGAGCGCGTACATCATCGCCTGGCGTACGGCCTTGTCCCCCAGCACCGGGTGCGTGTTGTTGAGCGGGAAGTGGTTGGTCGCCACGTTCAACGTCTCGAAGACCGTGAAATCGCCGCTGTCGACCAGCGTCACGTTGTCCTCGGCGTTGAGCTGCCAGATCGAGTTGTCGGCCTGCCCGGATTGCAGCGCCGCCATGCGGCCGCCGGCCTCGGGCACCACGTCGAGCCGGAACTCGTCGAAGTTGGCGGGACCGCGGAAGTGTTCGTCGAACCGCTCCAGCACCGTGCGCTGCTGGGCGTTCCACTCCTTCAGCTTGAACGGGCCGGTGCCCACCGGCTTGCCGCTGTACTCTTCCTCGCCCACCTCCGCGTGGTACTTCGCCGGGTAGATGAGGGTCGTGGCGGCCTTGACCATGAATGTCACGTCCGCTTCGGAAAGCGAGACGACCACGGTGCTCTCGTCCGGCGCTTCGACCGATGTGACCAGCGCGAAGTTGGCCGCGCGGGTCGAGGCGTTCGCCTCGTCCATGATCCAATCGAAGGTGTATTTCACATCCTCCGAGGTGAACACGTCGCCGTTGTGGAAGGTGACATCCTTGCGCAGCTTGAATGTGTAGGTGAGCCCGTCAGCCGACGCCTCGTACGACTCGGCCAGCACCGGCACCAGCTCGTAGTTGTGATCCATCTCGTAGAGCGCGTTGTGGATTTGCACGATGGCCACCCACTGCACGGTCGGCCCGCTGCCTTCCGGGCTGAGTGACGCAACCTCCTGGTGGCCGAGGGTGACGAAGGTGCCGCCCTGCACCGGGGTGCCGTCCTGCGCGGCGAAGGCCGGCGAGACACCGGTGCCGCCGGCGAGCACCGGGATCAGGCCGAGCGCGGCGGCTCGCCCGAGAAACTCGCGTCGGGACGAAGTGGTTTCCTTGAGCGCGCGCAGCGCGTCGAGGCGGTCGGTACGAGACTGAGACATAAGAACCTCCGTGCGTGCCGGTAAAACCGTCGTGACCCCGATCCACTCGTCAGGTCAGCGAAATCTGCGCCGCGCTGGCGGCGGCAGTGCTTTCTGATGCCTTCGGATGTGTTGGGCATTGTGGCACACGGCGCGAGATTCGGGCAACGACCGGTTGGGCGTCACGGATCGGCAGCGCCGTGTGGAACCGACCGGGCCGGCGCTCCCGCACGTACCGGTTATCGATCGACGCTTACGGGATCGCACCCGCCGATGCCGGGTAGTACCACGGGTCGGCGCCACCCTCGAGCGACCCATCGTCGCGGCGCAGGACTCCGGTGGGCGAGGCGAAATCGCCCGTGCCCCGGCTCGGATCGCGCGGCGACACCTCGTGCCCGAGCGCGGCCAGCGCCTCCAGCGTCGCTGCCGGAATGTGGCGCGATGCAACCAGCAGCGGCGTCGAGATATCGATCACCGGCGCGTCGATGGCCGCCTGCATCCCCATGCCGTGGTCGAGCAGGTTCATCGCCAGTTGCATATTGTGGAAGGCGATCTTGCGGCCGCCGCTGGTGCCGAGCGACGCCCGGGCGCTGCCGTCGCCGGTGATTACGACCGGCGCCATATTGGAGAGCGGGATCTTGTCGCCGGCGATCGAGTTCGGCCGGCCCGGCTCGGGGTCGAACCACATCATGCCGTTGTTGAACAGCACGCCCGTGCCCGGCACCGTCACCCGGCTGCCCCACCCTGCCAGCAGCGTCTGCGTGATCGAGACGGCGTTGCCGTCGCCGTCGATGACGCTCAGGTGCGTCGTCGAGCCGTCCTTCATGTATTCCTGCACGGACGGAGCGAGATCGTGCGTGATGCCGCGCTGCGCCTTCGTGCCCGCG
>JAEVYR010000087.1 GCA_023392645.1 Chloroflexota bacterium
CTTCTGCCCTTCGCGCATATCCTCGAACACGCCGTTGGTGACGGCCGAATGGTGGAAGAAGAGATCCTCGCTCGCGCCGTCCGGGGTGATGAAGCCGAAGCCACGATCGCGCAGGCTCTTGACGGTACCGGTTGCCATGGTGCGTATCTTTCTGACCGGATCTGTTCGAAGGAACATGTCTGGTTCATTTCTCGGAAGCCCAAGTGGCTCGCCGATCCATGATTACCCTACCACGCGCGCGAGTGCATGCGTCGCCAGGCGGTGTGTCAGGTGAACTGGATGCACGGCGAATGCACCCCGCCGTCGCGCATTGCGCCGCCCCTCCACGAACCCGGACCGTTCGCGGAAATCAGGTTGCACATATATCTGACAATTTGTCACAATGACGCTGCGCGCTCCAACAGAGCGCACCAGGGGGCAATCCACAACTTACCGCATCGACGCCGGCACCGGCGACGCGTTTCGACCCGATCGGACGCGCCGGTGGCGACGCGACCACGCGATGCCGGCCGGGCGAGGGGGTTCCCGCGCACGCCAGGCGTCGCGCGAAAGGCTTCGCCTTATGCTCGGTACCTCCGTGGCCCGGACCCCCGGTCGTCCTCCCATCGTCGAGCAGATCGATCGCGTCATCTCCACCACGGTGCGCCCGCCCGCCACCGAGGCAGAGCGGTGGGACGCCGACGTCGCCGCGCTCGACGGCAACATCCTGCAATCCTGGCGCTGGGGCGCGTTCAAGGCCGATCAGGGCTGGGACGTCGAACGCGTGCGCGTCGCGACCGCCGCTGGTGTCGGGCTCGCGCAAATTCTCCTTCGCCGCGTCGGGCCGCTCAGCCTCGGGTACCTGCCACGCGGGCCGGTGCTTCCGGACGACCCCGAGACCGCCGTCGCGCTGTTCGCGGCAATCGACGCCGCCTGCGCCAGCCACCGGGCGATCGCGCTCATCGTCGAGCCCGACCGGCCGCTGGCGTGCGCCGAGGACCCTCGCCGAATCGACTTCGCGCCCGGGCCCCGGCCCTTCCAGCCGGTTCGCACGGTCAAGGTCCCGCTGCTCGACGATGAACCGCTGCTTGCCCAGATGCGACGCGACACCCGCGCCAATGTGCGCCGTGCGGGACGGCACGGCGTCGTCATCGAACACGCCGCGCCGGGTCCGGAAGCGGCCGCGCGCTTCTTTGCGCTTCTGCACGAGACGTCGCTTCGCAACGCCTTCGCGGTGCACGAGCCGGCGTACTACGAATCGCTGCTGCGCCACTTCGGCGACGACGCGCTGGTGGCGTTCGCGACCGTCGACGGTCATGACGCGGTCGGGCTGGTTGCGCTCCGGCAGGGGGCGGAGGCGATTTATCTCTACGGCGGGTCGTCGTCGCAACATCGGGTTCGCGGCGCGGCGCAAGTGCTCCAGGCAGACGCCATGCGCTGGGCGCGCGAGGCCGGTTGCCGCCGGTACGACCTCTGGGGCATCCCGGTCGATGACCCGCCGACCGAAGCCCTGGCGAAAGGCCAGGTCGCGCGGACCAACGGCGACTGCTGGGACGGGCTGTACCAGTTCAAGACCGGCTTCGGCGGCGAGATCGTCCGCTATCCGCAGACACTGGAGCGGCGCTACCATCCGGTGCTCGGCTACGTCGCCCGCCGCCTGCTGCCCCGCTACCGCACGGCCTGACCGCGATCGAGCACGCCGGTGTCAACGGCGTGCTCGGCGGCTGGCTCAGCGCGCCTCGGCAACCTGATGCGGCGAGGCAGCAACGACTGCGGGCGGCCGGACCTCGATCGTGACGACTTCGAGATGACGGACGTTATCGAGCAACAGCGTCCTGACCCTGTCCACGATTCGTTGCGCTTCGCTCGCCGGAGGATCGCCAGCGAGGACGAGGCCGATCTCGCTGTAAAGCTGGTGCCCGACCCAGCGCGCGCGCACCGTTTCGACCTCGCCGACGCCGGAGACCTCACTGGCATACTGCTCGATCTGGTCGACCACCTGCGGGTCGACGGCGTCCATCAGCCGGTGCCAAACCCGGGTGGTGGCGTCGCGGGCGATGAAGAGAATGGCGACACCGATCAGGATGCCGATGATCGGGTCGACGATCGGGAAGCCGAGCGCCGAGCCCGCCACCGCGACCAGCACGACCAGCGACGTCAGCCCGGCGATGCGGGCGTGGAGCCCGTCAGCGACCAGCGAGGCCGAGCCGATGCGGTTGCCCGCGCTGATCTGGAAGAGCGCCACCGCCTCGTTGCCGAGAAAGCCGATCACGGCGGCGGCGGCTACCCATGGCATCTGCTCGATTGGCTGCGGGTCGAGCAGCTTGCCGAACGATTCCCAGAAGATGTAGCCGGCGCTGAACACGATCGAGAGGACGATCAGCACGCCGGCGACATCCTCGGCGCGGCCGAAGCCGTAGGTGTACTGGCGCGTGGCGACGCGGCGCGCGAGGTAGAAGGCGATCAGGAGCGGCACCGAATTGAGCATGTCGCCGAAGTTGTGGACGGTGTCGGCGAGGAGGGCGACGCTGCCGCTGAGCGCGACGATGACAACCTGCAGGATGGTGGTGACCGCCAGCGCGCCGAGCGCGATCCAGACGGTGCGGATGCCCTCGCGCGTGGCGAAGGCGGGGTCGCCGGCAAAATCGGCTTCCTTATGCTCGTGACCATGCCAGTGGAACACGGTCGCGATCCAGCCGAGCGGCCCGCCGCCGTGCGAGTTCCCATGGCCGTGACCGGCGTGATCGTGCGTGTGGTCATGTCCGTGGTGGTGTCCATGCGCATGGTCGTGCGCGCCGCTGTGAACGTGATCGTGGGGCATCGGGTGTTCCTGTCCATGGAGATGACGATCCATACTGGTCATCACTGTAGGCAGGTCTTCTGGCGTTGACCGCTTGTTGCAAAGATTGGCAGGAAGGAGCGGACCGTGACGCACGAGCAGATGTACTGGGAGGACGTGCTGCGCCGCGCGGGTCACCGGGCGACACGGCAGCGCGGAGTGATCCTCGATGCGGTCTGCGCGGGGCGCGGGCACACGTCGCTCGGCGAGATCTACGCCCGCGCCCACCGGCGCGACGCGACGCTCGACCGCTCGACGATCTACCGGGCGCTGAAGGTGTTCGTCGAGACGGAGCTGGTGGTGGCCGCCGATACCGGCGACGGCGAGACGTACTACGAAATCAAGCGGCCGGCGTCACACCACCATCTCGTGTGCCGCGCGTGCGGGTGGGAGCAGGAGATCGGCGACGCGCTGCTGGGCGACATGTTCGACCGGGTGCGCGCCGCGCACGGCTTCGAGGTCGCCACCGATCACCTGGTGCTGTTCGGGTATTGCGCGCGGTGCCGCGACGAGGACGGCGGCGCGCGGGGCTGAATCGCGCTCGCTCGCGGGGTCGGCGGC
>JAEVYR010000101.1 GCA_023392645.1 Chloroflexota bacterium
GATCAACGGCTACACCGTCGCCGACGGCAGGCAACTTCCGTCGTACACCGACATTCGCGCCGACGGCAGCACCGCCAGCGGCTGCTGGATCTACTGCGGCGTCTACCCCGAGGCGGACCGCAACCGATCGAAGGACCGCACCGGCGACCTCGACCAGCACGTCCACCCCAACTGGGGCTGGGCGTGGCCCGACAATCGCCGCATCCTCTACAACCGCGCCAGCGCCGACCCGGAGGGCAACCCCTGGAGCGAGCGCAAGCGCTACGTCTGGTGGGACGCCGAACGCGCCGCGTGGACCGGGCTCGACACGCCCGATTTCGAGCGGACCAAGCCGCCCGGCTACCGCCCGGACGACGACGCCGAGGGCATGGCGAGCATCGCCGGCGACGCGCCGTTCATCCTCAAGCCCGACGGCCGGGGCTGGCTCTTCGGCCCGACCGGCGTCAAGGACGGCCCGCTGCCGACCCACTACGAGGCGGTGGAGTCGCCGGTCGAAAACGCGCTCTACCGGCAACAGGTCAACCCGGCCGCGACGATCCCCGATTCGCCGCTGAACCCGGTCACGCCCGGCGTCGATCCGGCCTTCCCGCTGGTGGGCACGACCTACCGCGTCACCGAGCACTACCTGAGCGGCCCGATGAGCCGCTTCAACAGTTGGCTCAACGAGCTGCAACCTGCCATGTTCGTCGAGATGAGCCCCGCGCTGGCGGCCGAGCGCGGTGTCGAACACGGCGACTGGGTCGTGATCAGCAGCCCGCGCGGCAGCATCGAGGCGAGGGCGATGGTGACGCCGCGCATCCGGCCGCTGACGGTGCAGGGGAGGGTGGTGCACCAGGTCGGGCTGCCGATCCACTACGGCTGGGCCGGCGAGGTCGCCGGCAGCGCCGCCAACGAGCTGATCCCGATCGTGCTCGATCCGAACGTGTCGATGCACGAGGGCAAGACGTTCGCCTGCGAGCTGCGGCCCGGCCGCCTCGAGCGCCGCTCCGACGCGCCGTCGGTCCCCGTCGCTCCCCGCCCGAAGTACGCCCCGATGGCGAGCACGCATCGCCACGCCCGCCCGGAAGGGAGAAAGGCATGAGCGTGGATCCAGCCCCTGTAGCCCCGGGTCCTGTGCCGGGGGACCCGCACCGGCGTCAGGCATCGACCGCCGGCACCCGCCGCCCCGGTGGGCCCGCCCCGCCGTGGGCGGGCGCGTCGAAGATGGCGATGTCCGAAGAGGCAGACACCCATGAAATGGATGTCATTCCGAGCCGGCGAGGCGCGAACGCGCCGAAGCCGTACCGACCCCTCCCCACTTGCTCCCCTCCAATGGAGGGGAGAACCCTCCCCCGGATTGCCAGGCGCGTAGCGCCTCGGCAAGCCGGTCCGTATTTCTGTTCGTCGCCGATCGCCAGCGAAGTCGCCACAACCGACGAAGTCACGGACCGGGTGCCCTGGGCCTTCGGCCCCGGCACTCCGGGGGATCCTTCGACTCCGCCCCTCCGGGGCTCCGCTCAGGATGACATCGTTGGTTGGTGGCAGGACTCGAACGTTGGCACCGGCGCGATTGCCCCCCCACGGTGGGGCGGGCCCACCGGTTTTGCGACATCGGGCAGGCAGCCATGACCTCTTCCTCCAACATCCCCGACCTGCCGATGCGCGACCCCGACGCCATCGGCGAGCCCAACCTCCTCGCCGAGCTTCTCGGCGGCATGACCACCGTCGAACCGCCCCAAACCGGCGAGCCGATGGGCTTCTTCACCGACGCCAGCCTCTGCATCGGCTGCAAGGCCTGCGAGGTCGCCTGCAAGCAGTGGAACGGCCTTCCCGCCGACGGCATGGAGTGGAGCGGCAAAAGCTACGACAACACCGTCCACCTCTCCGCCACCACCTGGCGCCACGTCAGCTTCACCGAGCAGGCGCTCCCGGACGGCGGCGTCAAGTGGATGTTCAACAGCGACGTCTGCAAGCACTGCACCGCCGCTCCCTGCCAGGAGGCCTGCCCGACCGGCGCGCTGATCTACAACGAGTTCGGCAACGTCTACGTCCAACAGGACGTCTGCAACGGCTGCGGCTACTGCGTGTCGGCCTGCCCCTTCGGCGTCATCGGCCGCAGCGACGTCGACGGTCTCGCCCACAAGTGCACCCTCTGCTACGACCGCCAGAAGGACGGCCTGACGCCGGCCTGCGCCAAGGCCTGCCCGACCGACTCGATCCAGTTCGGCCCGGTCTCCGAGCTGAAGCGGCACGCCCGCGCCCGCGTCGACGAGCTGCGGGCCGGCCCCGAGCCCAACGCCTACCTCTACGGCGCCGACGACTCCGGCGACTACCAGAGCCTCAACGCGTTCTTCCTGCTCACCGAGAAGCCGGAGGCCTACAACCTGCCCCCGGCCCCGACCCGGCCGGTCGCGAAGATGCTCCGCCGCTACGCCTGGAGCGCGGCCGTCGGCATCGGTCTCAGCGCGGTCAGCGCGATCGCGCTGGCGAAGGGAGGGCGCTGAGATGGCATCCGTCTGGATTCGGGCGATCATCGCGGCCCGAGAAATCGCCGTGCGGGCGGGGACGAGCCCCGCCCTCCAAGGGAACGTCGCCGATCGCTCAGGCAGCGGCCCGGAATCTCGTTCGCCCGATCGACCGAGCGTCCGCCGCCCCGGCGCGTTCGGCGCCGCCCACGAGGACCCCGCCGACGCCTACGCCGGCGTGCCGATCCTGCAGGAACCGAAGTGGGGCGACGAGGTCGCCGGCTACTTCTTCTTCGGCGGCATCTCCTCCGGCGCGGCCCTGCTCGGCGCGGTGGCCGATCTCTCCGGCGAGCGCTGGCGACCGCTCGCGCGAACCGCCCACGCCGTCTCCCTCGCGACGGCGATCCCCTGCGCGCCGCTGCTGATCGTCGAGCTGGGCCGACCGTCGCGCTTCCACCACATGATGCGCATCTTCAAGCCGTCGTCACCGATGAACCTCGGCACGTGGACGCTGCTCGCCCATAGCGGCGTCGCCACGCTCCAGGCCGCCCAGGCGCTGACCGGGCGCACCCCGCTGCCGCCGAGGCTCCTCGCGACGGCGGGGATCCCCCCGGCGATGACGCTCGGCGGCTACTCGGGCGTGCTGCTCGGCACCACCAGCGTGCCGCTCTGGTCGAAAAGTCCGCTGCTGGGCGGGCTGTTCATGGCCAGCGCGGTGGCATCCGGCACCTCGGCGGTGTCGCTGGCATCGGTCGCCACCGGGAAGGACGACCCCGCCGCGCACGCCGCCCTCGGGACCATCGCCATCGCCGCCGGCGCGTCCGAGCTGGCGCTCGCGGGAGGCTTCCTCGCGACATCCGGCGATGCGGCGAAACCGCTGCTGGAAGGCGGGGAGGGGAGGCTGCTGCTCGGCGCGGCGCTCGCGACGACGGCGGCGCTCGCCCTGGAGATCGCCGGGACGCGCTCGCCCAACCGGGCCCTGACCGCGCTCGCCGCGACCGCCACCCTCGCCGGCGGCGCGATGCTCCGCTGGGCCGTCGTCCGCGCCGGTCACAGATCGGCCCTCGACCGCGACGCCAACCTCGCCTCGATGCGGCGCACGGACAGGAACCCGGGCTGGGCACCGCCGGTCTCATCGTAGGGGCGGACCTCCCCGCCGAGCCGCAGGCGAGAAGGGGTGGTGCCCGCC
>JAEVYR010000113.1 GCA_023392645.1 Chloroflexota bacterium
GGGGCGCTCGTCGGGGTGTCTGCCCGGATTTCAGTGAGATCACGGTCGCACAGGGCGGGGCGGGCGTCCAGTGAGACGCCGATCGGGTCACTCGCCGAGGCGGAAGGGCGGGTAGGCGTCGGTCACCAGCGTCAGCGCGTAGGCCGTCACCCGGTTGTCCCAGCGCATCACGCCCTCGACGAACGTGAAGAGCCCCTGCGGGTACCGCCCGGTGATCAGGATCGCGAACCACGCGATGATCGCCGCCACCAGCGCCCCGAGATTCAGGAAGAACAGCACGATGAAGTGCGGGATCGCCAGCAGCCACTTCACCAGCGGCAGCCAGCGGTTCAGGTCGCGGGCGACATCCGGATACGGGTAATCGAGATGCACCGCCTGGTGATCGTCGGTGGCGGGATACCGGTCGTCCATCAGCAGCAGGTAGGCGCCGACCCGGTTCGCAAACCGCTGCAGTTCCAGGTTCCAATCGAACCACCAGCGCGGGTACTTCTGCCGAAAGACGATCATCAGCAGCGGCCCGAAAAAGAGCAGGCCGCCGGCCCCGGCCGCGCCGGTGGTGACGCCGTTCTCCGAGGTCCACTCCCACGTCCCGGCCGACACCGCGCCCAGCACGATCAGGATCGGAATCGCCACGAACAGACGAAACGCCGTCGACACGCGATCGAGGTCGCGATCCGGGTAATCGACGGAAAACCGAACCGGATAGGCTTGCTGATCCATGCGTGCACTCCTCAATCGCGATCCATGCCCCGCTCCCGGGGCAGAGGTCCGATTGTGGCAGGAGATCCATCGCAGCGGAAACACTGTTGACGGCTCCAACGTGACAGTCTCGTGTCAGGCCGGGCGCGTCACCTCGTCGGCCCGATCGGGTTGCCGGACCAGTCGACGACCGCGTCCATCAGCTCGACGCAGTTGCCGTCGAGGTCGTCGATGTAGACCGAGCGGTTGCCGTTGTCGAAATCGAACCGGGTGACGGGCTGCCCGGTCGCCTCCAGCCGCACCTGCCAGGTGTCGATGCTGCCGTGCGGGATGCGCAGCGCGAAGTGGACGTGCGCGCCGCCGCGGCCGCCGTGGATCGCCCGCTCGCCGCCGGTCTCGCGCGTCCACAGGCCGATCGGGACGCCGTCGCCGGTGTCGAGCCAGACGGCACTGCGGTCGCCGGACCAGCGGTCGACCACGGTCAGCCCGAGCACCTCGCGGTAGAAGCGCTCGGCGGCGGCGAGGTCGGCGACCTCGAGCACCATCTCGTGCATGCCGGTCGGGGAAGGGATCGTCATGGGGTCGCTCCTGAATGAGGACATGCGAGGAGGCCGCGGTGTCGGCGTCATCCGACTGAACGCACCTGTTCGAGCCGGCGTGAGACCGCGAAGGGGCTATCGATCGATCTCACACCCGGGCTCAACCTCGCGTTGTGCGGAGTATGATGCCAGCGGGATCAGATCTGTGCCGCCAACCGCTCCGCCCATGAGGAGGCTCGCCATGGCGCGTGCCCTCGATCCAACCGCGATCGCGGCGCCAACGCGCCGCACCCTGCCCGCGCTCTGCCTCGGCTCGTTCATCACGACACTGGCCTTCGCCGCCCCGGCGCCGTTCTTCCCCGCCATCTCCGACGAGATGGACGTCAGCGTCGCGCTGCTCGGGCAGATCACCGCCGCGATGATGGTCCTCAGTGCCCCGCTGGCGCTGGTGGTCGGACCGCTCGCCGACCGCCACGGCCCCCGGCGCTTCATCCTCGCCGGACTGGCCACCGCGGCCGTCGCGCTCTTCGATTTCGCGCTGGCGCCGGTGTTCGCGCTGCTCTTCATCGCCAGCGTCGCCGGGGCGATCAGCGAGGCGACGGTTCCTGGCCTCTCGCTGGCGATCGCCGGCACCCGCTTCGAAGGCCCGGCGGCACGACGGGCGATCGGCTGGACGGTCGGGGCGCTGGCGAGCGCGCCGATCATCGGCGTGCCGATCCTGACCACCATCGGCGACATCGCCGGGTGGCGCGTCGCCTTCCTCGTCGCTGGCTGCGGCGCAGCCGCGGTCGCGGTGCTGGTCGCCGCATGGCTGCCCGACACTGCCCGCACCGACGACGCGCCCCTGCGCTGGAGCGGAATCGTCGCCGCATACCGCCCGCTGCTGCGCGATGGCGACATGCGCCGGCTGTACGCCTGCACGTTGACGCGGTCGATGTCGTGGATGGGCATGTTGACCTACTTCGGCGCGGTGATGAAAACGCAGTATGGGCTGTCCACCAGCGGGATCGGCATCGCCTTCATGCTGGCTGGCACCGGCTACTTCGGCGGAAGCCTCATCGCGGGCGGCCCCTTGGCCCGGCTGCCGGCGCGGCCCCTGGTCGCGGTCAGCAATGTGACGCTCGCGGTTTCGATCCTGATCGTGGTCGCCGGGCTGGTGAGCACGCCGGTGGCGATGGTCCTGCTGGTGGTGGCGGCCTTCGCCGGCGCGGTCGGCTGGGTCGGCCTCAGCTCGATGCTGACCACGGAAACCCCGGCTGGCGTGGGCACGACGATGGTGCTCAACAGCTCATTGCTCAACCTCGGCGCGGCGGCCGGCGCCGGGCTCGGCGGGCTCCTGCTGGCGACCGGAGGCTATGGCGCGCTCGCGATCGGCCTGCCGCTCTTCGGGCTGATCTCGGCCGCGCTCGTCTGGACCTCCCGCGGCCCGTCCACATCATCGGTCGCCGCCCCGGCGGATTGACGCCGCGGCGCGCATCACGCACACGCTGGCCAGCGCATCAAAGTTTCCATAACAATATCTCGAGGCTATGATGCGCTCCAGGGACGTTTGAACCATCGAAACATCGTGATGTGGGGTCGCCATGCAGAAGGCCGCCGCAGTTGTCCCGGTTGTCCCGAGCCGGCGGGTGCTTCCCGCGCTCTGCCTCGGGACGTCGGTCACATCGCTGATCATGCTCGCGCCGGGACCGTTTCTCCCATCGATGTCGGACGACTTCGGCGTCAGCGTCGCGCTGCTCGGCCAGGTCGTCGCCGCGATGGCGATCCTCAGCGCGCCGCTCGGTCTCGTGGTCGGCCCGATCGCCGACCGGATCGGCGCGAGGCCGCTCATCATGATCGGGCTCGTCGCGGCCACCGCCTGCTTTCTCGACTTCTGGATCGCGCCGGTCTTCCCGTTGCTCTTCGTCGCCAGCCTTGGCGGCGCCATCTGCGCCGCGACGGTGCCCGGGCTCTCGCTCGCCATCGCGGGCGTCCGCTTCAACGGGCGCGCCGCGCAGCGGGCGATCGGCTGGATCATCGCCGCGAACGCGACCTCGACGGTCGTCGGGATTCCGATCCTGACCGCGATCGACGGGTTGGCGGGCTGGCGGAGCGCGTTCCTCGCCGCCGGGATCGCGACCGGCATCATCACCCTGCTCGTCGCCGCCTGGCTGCCCGCGGACGCACCGGAGCGGCCGGACGCCCCGCTGCGCATCGGCGCGATCTTCGGCGCGTACCCGCCGCTCCTGCGCCAGGCGGGCATGCGCCAGCTCTACCTGTGTACGGTGTTCAGATCGATCACCTGGGCCGCCATGCTGACCTACCTCGGCGCGATGCTGAGCGAGCGGCTCGGGCTGAGCCTCGGTCAGATCGGCCTGACCTACGTCGGGGGCGGAGGCGGGTTCTTCCTGGGCGGCCTCATTGCCGGCGGGCCGCTCGGTCGCATCCCGGCGAGGCCGATGGTGGTGGTGAGCTGCGCGCTGTCGGGCGGGCTGTCGGCGCTCATGCTGATGGCGACATTCGGCACCGCGGTCACTATCGCGCTGATGCCAATCGTGGGCATGGTGGGCGCCTTCCCGCAGGTCGGCCTGACCGCGCTGCTGGCGAGCGAAACCCGGGCCGGCGCGGGCACGACGATGACCCTCAACCAGTCGCTGAACAACGCCGGCGCCGCGATCGGCGCGGCCCTGGGCGGACTGCTGCTCGCGACCGGCGGCTTCGACGGGGTCGCGTACGGGGTGCTCGGGTTCGGCCTGCTCTCCGCCCTGGCCGTCGTCCGGCGGCCACCCGAGGACGCCGAGCTGCGGCCCGCAACGGTCGCCTGATCCTGGAGCCCCGCAGAGCCCTGGTGACGATCCGATCGCACCTGCCCGCCCACGGAGGGGCGGGCCCACCAGCCGATTTCGGTTGTGGCCTACCCCGTCGGGGACGACGTCGAAGCGTGGCTGATCGCGTCGGGCTTGTGGTGCGGCACGCGCAGCCGTGCCGAGAACGAGATCACGTCGGCGACCATGCTGTCGATCCGGTCGAGCACGCGCTGGCTGAAAATCGCCGCTTCCGGCTTGTAGATCGCCGATTCGGGCACCGCCACCTGCGTCGGCACCGTGATGCCCTTGAGACCGCGCACCGTCGTGGTGAGGGCGTCGAGCACCCCCATCGAGGTCATGCCACCGTAGGCCATGACCCCCACCGGCTTGCCGCCCAGATATGGCGGGTCGTCCCACGCCAGGAAGATGAGCATGTCGAGGATGTTCTTGAGCGCGCCGGAGATGGTGCCGTGGTAGGTCGGCGAGCAGATGATCATGCCGTCGGCGTGGCGCACCTCGTCGATGAACCATGCCAGCGTGTCGGGGTAATCCTCCAACCGCCAGTCGGTGCGGAACAGCGGCAGGTCGAGATCGTGCACCGTCGCGAGCGTCGTCTCGCAGCCGGCCGACTCGGCGACGCTGAGCGCACGTTCGAGCGGGATCAGGCTCCACGACTGCTCGCTGGTGGTGCCACCGAAACCGAGAATCCGTAGCGGCCGGTCGGGCGGCGTGCCGAGCGAGGCGGCGATGCTGATCGGGTCGACCTGCTGCCGCTCCTTCTGGAGAAGCTCGCGCGGCGTGGTGTCGGCGGGGGTCGTCTGGTGGCCCTCCGCCGCCTCGGCGTTGGGGCGGTGCAGCACGCCCCGGAGCAACGAGCGCATGGAGCGGCCAGAATCGCCGTTCGAATGGTCAGCCATGATGTGCCTGTCCTGTGTGCGGGTGACGGCGCCGTGCCGGGACGTGTGCGGGGTGCGCCCGGACGAGGAATCTCATTCCCATCACCATACACCGGCGCTGGCCATTCGTGTGTGGTGGCGTGTCAGCGCAGGGAAATCAATCCGTCGCGCCGATTGCTGTTGCGCTCGATCGCGATCGGCGTCAATCGATGTCGCGGACCGGCGTGGCGAGCCACAGCAGCGGCGCGTAGAGCAGCACCAGCGCCCCGTTGATCGCCAGCGCCGCCTGCAGGCCGACCACCGCCGCCATCGCGCCCGCCAGCAGCGACCCGAGCGGCGTGAACCCCCAGAACACCGAGTTGGTCGCCATCACGCGCCCACGATAGGCATCATCGACGAGCGTCTGGACCAGCGTCTCCTTGGTGGTGGAGTACAGCGCCGTGGTCAGCCCCATCAGGAACATGATCGGCAGCGTGAGATAGATCGACCCCGACAGCGCGTAGACGATCGAGAGCGCGCCGAACACCCCGACCCCGACGATCACGAGCCGCCCCCGGCGTCGCATCCCGACTCGCGCCGCCACGATCACGCTGCCCGCCAGCGCGCCGACCCCGACGGCGGCGAGCATCGCCCCCAGCCCCCGGCTGCCGACATCGAGCACGTCGCTGGCGACGGCCGGGGCGAGGGTGACGTAGCTCATGCCGAGCGCGATCGGCACGATCTCGACCGACATCAGGCTGCGGATCTCGCCGTGCCGCCAGATGTACCCGTACCCCTCCTTCATCAGGTCCAGCACGTTGCCGCGCGAGCGCTTCACCTGCGGTCGCACCAGCGTCAGCCCGAGCAGGATCAGCGCGTACGGCAGCGCGGCGACGAGGGTCACGCCGAACGCCGCCGCGGTGCCGACCCCGGCGATCAGCCAGCCGCCCAGCGATGGCCCGACGATGCGAGCGCCGTTGAACGCCGACGCGTTGAGGGCGATCGCGCTCTGGAGCCGGTCTTCGGTCACGAGCGACGGCACCAGCGAGAGCCGCGCGGGCCAGTCGAAGCCGACCGCGATCCCGATCAGCACCGACAGCGCGACCAGGTGCCAGTAGGCGATGTCGCCGGCCAGCACCAATCCGACAAGCACCGCCATCGCCGCCATGTAGGCGATCTGGACGAAGACGAGCACGCGGCGGCGGTCGACGTGGTCGAGGATGTTGCCGGCAACGAGATTGGCGAGGAGCTGTGGAACGGCCATGGCGACGTTGATCATCGCCAGCTTGAAGGGGTCGCCCGTGATCTCGTAGACGAGGTAGCCCATCGCGGTGACGCGCACCCAGCCGCCGGTGAGCGAGAGCGAAAGGGTGGTCCAGTAGCGGGCGAAGTTGCGGTCGCGCAGCGCGGCGAACGCCCCCGGCTCCTCCGGCGGCCTCGTGTCGCCCCGCTCGGGCGGCGCGGCGGCAATGGTGCGGCTGGTCATCGGTCGATCCTGGGCGAAGATCCGGGCAAACCAACCGCCACGGTGCCAGAGG
>JAEVYR010000135.1 GCA_023392645.1 Chloroflexota bacterium
GGTCTGACCTGGTACCAGGTCGATTCGCCATACGGTCGGGGGTGGGCCGCCGGGGAGTATTTGACGAGAGTCTGACGTCAGCATTCGGCCCGTCTGCGTCGTCTCCGGCGAGCATATGGACGACGACTGCCCGGAACCGCAGAGGCCGGACCGCTCATCCAGAAGCATTCGCTGGCATCCACACACCTCGGTGCGCGCTCCGGCATCGCGTCGCCCCCTCCTTCGGCGCCCCAGCACGTGGCCGGGGCGCCCGGGCCACCGAGTCTTCAGTCGGATGCCGGTGTAATGATGCGGCTCAAGCGCCCTGCCAGGTCCAGTCGCGAATGTGCGGCGGGTCCTCGAAGTGCTCCAGCGCGTATGCCGTCGACGTGGCGATCTCGTGCTCCAGCCGCTCCAGCAGGTGCTCCGTGCGCACGGTCGACTTCATCCCGCGTCGGATCGCCTGCGCCGCGAGGTGATATCGGCTGATCTCGTTCAGCACCACCATGTTGAACGGTGTCGTCGTCGTGCCCTGCTCCTGGAAGCCATGGACGTGGAAACGGCTGCTGTTCGGCCGCCCGTGCAGGATCTCGTGGATCGCCGGCTGGTAGCCATGGAAGGCGAACACCACCGGCTTCTCCCAGGTGAAGACCTCCTCGAACCGCAGGTTGTCGATGCCGTGCGGGTGCCGCTTCGGCGAGATCATCGTCATCAGGTCGACGACGTTGACGAACCGGATCTTCAGCTCCGGCGCCCACTGTCGCAGCCATGCGGTCGCCGCCAGCGCCTCCATCGTCGGCACATCGCCGGCGCAGGCCATAACTACATCCGGTTCCTCCTCAGGACCGGTGTTGCTCGCCCACGCCCACTCGCCGATCCCGGCCGTGTTGTGGGCGATCGCCGCGTCCATCGGCAGGTACTGCAGGTGCGGCTGCTTGTCGATCACGATCAGGTTGACGTAGTCCTTGCTGCGCAGGCAGTGGTCGGCCACCGAGAGCAGCGTGTTCACGTCGGGCGGCAGGTAGATCCGCGCCACCGTGCCGCGCTTGGAGAGCAGTACGTCGATCAGGCCGGGACCCTGGTGGCTGAAGCCATTGTGGTCGTTGCGCCACGCCGTCGAGGTCAGCAGGATGATGAGCGATGGGACCGGGTTGCGCCACGGCAGCTCGATCGCCTCCTGCAGCCACTTCGTGTGCTGGACCATCATCGAGGCCGACACCATCGCGAACGCCTCGTAGGTCACGAACATGCCGTTGCGGCCGGTGAGCGTGTAGCCCTCCAGCCACCCCTCGCAGAGGTGTTCGCTCAGCACCTCCATCACCCGCCCGTCGGGCGAGAGCGAGGCGTCGATATCGAGGATCGGCCCGACGAAGCAGCGGTTCTCGACCTGCAGGACGTCCTGCAGGCGATTCGAGGCTAGCTCGTCCGGGCTGAACAGGCGCAGGTTGGCCGCTTTCGCGTTCATCGTGAAGGCGTCGCGCAGCATCGTGCCGAGCGGTTTCGTGTTCTCGACGGAGGTCGTCCCCGGCGTCTCGACCAGCACGGCGTAGTCGCGAAAATCAGGCAGCGCGAGCGGCTCCTCACCGGGATTGCCGTTGGCGTGGGGGTTCGCGCCCATCCGGCGGTCGCCTGTCGGCGCCAGCGCGGCCAGCTCCGGCACGAGTCGCCCCTCGTCATCGAACTGCTCGTCCGGACCGTAGCTGCGCAGCCACGCCTCCAGCATCTTCAGGTGTTCGGGGTTGTCGCGCACGCCCGACAGCGGCACCTGGTGCGAGCGGAAGGTCCCTTCGACCGGCGTGCCGTCGACGACGTCCGGACCGGTCCAGCCCTTCGGCGTGCGCAGCACGATCATCGGCCAGCGCGGACGCTCGGTGACACCGTGCTCCCGGGCCTCCTGCTGGATCGCGCGGATGCGGTCGTGGCAGAGGTCGAGCGTCGCCGCGAAGGCCTGATGGACCGCATCGGGATCGTCGCCCTCGACGAAGTGTGGCTCGTAGCCATGGCCCCGGAACAGGGCGTTCAGGTCCGCATCGGGCGTGCGGGCGAGCACGGTCGGGTTGGCGATCTTGTAGCCGTTGAGATGCAGGATCGGCAGCACCGCGCCGTCGCGGGCCGGGTTGAGGAAGCTGACCGACTGCCACGCGCCGGCGAGCGGGCCGGTCTCGGCCGCGCCGTCGCCGACGACGGCCGCCACCAGCAGGTCGGGGTTGTCGAAGGCCGCGCCGAAGGCGTGAGAGAGCACGTAGCCGAGCTCGCCGCCCTCGTTGATCGAACCCGGCACCGGCACGCTGACATGACTGGGGATGCCGCCCGGCGTCGAGAACTGCCGGAAGAGGTGGCGCATGCCGGCCTCGTTCTCGCCCACGTTGGGATAGACCTCGGACCACGTGCCCTCGAGGTAGACGTTGGCAACGAGGGCGGGGCCGCCGTGGCCGGGCCCGGCGAGGTAGATCGCGTTGACGTCGCGCTCGCGAATCAGCCGGTTGAGGTGGACATAGATCAGGCTCAGGCCCGGCGAGGTGCCCCAGTGCCCGAGCAGCCGCGGCTTGATGTGCGCGGGCTTGAGGGGCTCGCGCAGCAGCGGGTTGTCCTGCAGGTAGATCTGGCCGACGGTGAGATAGTTGGCCGCCTTCCAGTAGCGGTCCATCAGCCGGAGCGTGGCGTCATCCAGCGGAGTCGCTGTCGGGGCGGGGGGTGCTTCGACGTTGCCGTTTGCCCGCACGGCGCTGGAGAGCGTTGGATCGAAGACGTAGGAAACCATGCGTCAGTGCCTCTCACATGAGCGATGCCGGCGAGGGTCGCCGGAGAATCGGGTCCCACTGCCGCAAGTTTGCGACCCGGTGAGACAGGAGTCGAGTCAACACCGTCTCATTCAGCGCACTGACAGGAAACTGCAATGGCACATCGCTGTTTGCCACGACTCCGCGATTGTCCCGATACGAGACTCGGTGTGGAACATACCGAACTCGGAAGGGAGCACGCATGATCCCGGTATACCCGATCGCGCGACTTGCATTCGTTCTCGTGTTGACGTTGCCGATCGGTGATGCCGGTCTGCCGCAGGCCTCGCCCATCGCAGCCCCGAACGGCACGCTGGGGTACGCCACGGCCATCCTCGAGGGGCTCGGCGGCACCGGCGGGGCGCGAGATATCAACGCCGGCGACGACATCGTGGGCTACGTCACCGAGCCGGACAGCGAGGTGGAACTGCCGGCGCTCTGGCAGGACGGCACGCTCGAGCTGTTGCCGACGTTGGACGGCCCGGGCGGCGCGGCGACCGCGATCAACGACCGCGGCGACATCGCCGGCTACCTGGAGGCGCCCGAGGGCGCCCCCCGGCCGGTGGTGTGGCGCGATGGCGTCGCCACCGTGCTCGAAACCCCGTCCGGCGTCGGCTACGCGTATGCGATCAACAATGCCGGGCAGGTTGTCGGCCTGGCGCGGAATGTGGACGGCAGATGGCAGCCGGCGCTGTGGGAGAGTGGCCGGCTGACGATGCTCGACACCGGCGATGCGCCGGAGGGTCTCGCGAGCGACATTAACGACGCAGGGCTGATCGTCGGCACGATCCGCGAGTCCGATCAGGGCCGCGCCGTGATGTGGGACCGGGGTGAACGTCGCGTGCTCGGCCCGCTCGGCAGCGTGGCGTGGAAGGTATCCGCCGCCGGCGTCGTGGTCGGCACCGCGCCCGATCCCGGTGGGGCGGTCAATGCCGATGGCGAGGTTGTCTCGCGGGCGGTGACCTGGCGCGACCGCAAGATAGCCTGGGTCGACGTCGGCGAGGACATCACCGAGACCCTCGGCACGGCGATCGATGACCGCGGGGGGGTGGCCATCAGCGTGAGTTCTGACAACCATCCGACCCAGGCTGTGCTGATGACCGCCGACGGGCCGGTTTCGCTTGAGGGGCTCAGCGACATGAGCAAGCCCGAGGCGGTGAATGCCAACAGCGTCGTCGTCG
>JAEVYR010000022.1 GCA_023392645.1 Chloroflexota bacterium
GCTCGACGCCGTCCTGCTGATCGGCGCCTTCGCCGAGGAAACGATCGAGACCATCGCCGCCGGCCGCTCCGGCCCGATCGTGCTGGTCGACGGCCCCACCGGCCAATCCCCCCATGACACCGTCGCCTCCGACAATCAGGGCGGCACCCTGCTGGCGGTGCGACACCTGGTCGAACACGGACATCGCCGCATCGCGATAATCGGGACCGATCTCGACGCCGATCCCAACCTGAGCCAGCGCCGCGCCGGTTACCTCCAGGCGCTGGCCGAAGCGGGGCTCGAGCCGCTCATCGTCCAGACCCACCGGGTCCGGGCCCACGTCGTCACCGACGCCACCGTCGACCTGCTGGCCGCCCATCCTGATGTCACCGCCATCGTCGGCGCCAATGACGCCGCCGCGATTGAAGCGATGCGCGGCGCCCAGCGCGCCGGTCGCGAGGTGCCAACCGACCTTTCCGTGATCGGCTTCGACGACATCGTCCTCGCCAGCGAGATCCGGCCGGCGCTGACAACCATGGCCGTCGACCGGATCACCATGGGTCGCCAGGCGATCCGCCTGCTGGTCGACCGGCTGGACACGCCCGGCGCCTGCCGGATCATGTCCGTGCTCCAGCCCACCCTGACCATTCGCGAATCGACCGGCAGCGCGCCGCAATCCGCGGCCATCACCGACTGAACGCCCACACCACCACAGGAGGTACGGACAGGATGGCCGTAGTCCAACAGGCGCAATCGACCGTCCAATCCCACCAGGGGGGACGCCCTTCGCTCCGCACCCGCATCATCCGCGATCGATGGATGTATCTCTTCATCCTGCCGGGGGTGTTGTACTTCCTGATCTTCAATTACCTGCCGCTCATCGGCAACGTGATCGCGTTTCAGCAGTACTCGCCGTTTCTCGGGTTCAGCAACAGCCCGTGGGTGGGGCTCGACAACTTCCGTCGCCTGTTCACCGACCCGGACTTCAAGACCGCGCTGGTCAACACCATCCAGATCGAGCTGCTCCAGCTCGCGTTCTCGTTCCCGGCACCACTGGTGCTGGCGCTGCTGCTCAACTCGATCATCAGCGAGCGCATCAAGCGCAGCATCCAGAGCATCGTCTATCTCCCCCACTTCCTGAGCTGGGTGATCATCATCGCGCTGTGGCGCGAGGTGCTGGGCGGCGGCGGCATCGTCAACGACGTCCTGCGAAACCAGGGGTACGACACCTTCAACATCATGGCGAACCCCGACACCTTCAAGCTGCTCGTGGTCTCGCAGTCGATGTGGAAGGACATCGGCTGGGGCACGATCATCTTCCTCGCCGCGCTGACCAAGATCGACACGCAACTCTATGAGGCCTCCGTCATGGACGGTGCCGGCGGCTGGCGACGGATGCTCGACGTCACGCTGCCCGGGATTCGCTCGATCGTCGTGCTGCTGCTCATCCTGCGACTCGGCTCGGCCTTCACGGTCGGGTTCGAGCAGTACTTCCTGCAGCGCGATGCCGTCGGCGCCGACGCCGCCGAGGTGCTCGACACGTTCGTCTATTTCCGCGGCATCCAGGCGGGAGACTGGGGATTCGCGACCGCGGTCGGCATGGTCCGCAGCGTGGTCGGGCTCATCCTGATCGTCACCGCCAACTGGCTGGCCAAACGTTTCGGCGAGGAAGGGATTCTCTGATGGCGCTCACCACCCCCGATACCACACAGCACCCCGAGTCGCCCCTCACGCCGGCCACCACGATCGCCGCCACCCTGCGCCGCAAGCGTCGCTCCGAGCGGCCGGTCTGGATGGAAGAGCCACCGCTGGCGATCAAGATTCTGAAGGCGATCGCGCTGATCTGGCTCGTGATCATCATGATGTTTCCGCTCGTCTACGTGATCGCCGTCAGCTTCTCCTCCGCCGAGGATGTGCTGGCCGGTGGCCTGGTGCTCTTCCCCACCAACCCGACGCTCGATGCCTACCGCGCGATCTTCCAGGGCGGCGTGGTCAACCGGGCGCTGCGCGTCAGCATCGGGCTGACGGTGTTCGGCACGCTGGCGCAGATGGTGGTCACCACCATGCTTGCCTACGGCCTCTCGCGGCCGGGCGTGCCGGGTTCGCGCATCGCCCTGTACATCGTGCTCGGCGCCTTCCTCTTCTCGCCGGGCATGATCCCGAGCTACCTGCTCGTCAAGGAGCTCGGCATGCTCGACACCTTTCCCGCGCTGATCGTGCCCGGCCTGGTCAACGCCTTCAACCTGATCGTACTGCGGAACTTCTTCATGAACATCCCGCAGGAGATCCTCGATGCCGCCCGCGTGGACGGCGCCAGCGATGTCCAGATCTTCTTCCGCATCACCTTGCCGCTGTCCAAGGCCGCGCTCGCCGTGATCTCACTGTTCTACGGGGTCGCCATCTGGAACGCCTTCTTCAACGCGGTCCTCTACATCTACGACACCAGCAAATGGCCGATCCAGCTGGTGTTGCGCCAGTACGTGCTGCAGGGCAGCTCGCTGGCGCAGGCGGCCGAATTCAACCCCAACCAGCCGCCGCCCCCGCCACAAACCATCCAGATGGCGATCGTGGTGGTGGCGACGATCCCGATCCTGCTCGTCTACCCGTTCCTGCAGAAGTACTTCACCAAGGGCGTGCTCACCGGCGCCATCAAGGGCTGACCGGTGACAACGTCGCAAAATAGACGACATGAAATGTCGTCACGCAGAGCTTGTCGAGGAGTGACCCTGGAGGAAGCCGCGATGCGTGGTGCCTCCAATGCAGGACGT
>JAEVYR010000192.1 GCA_023392645.1 Chloroflexota bacterium
CGACGAGCGAGCCCGACGGAAGCCGTGCCACGATGCGCGCCATCACGAAGTCGCCAACGCAGCCGCCGAGGTGAAGCGCCGCCGGGACCACCAGCCAGCCGCTGGACGGGAGCCAGGCGATCGCGATCGCTGTGCCGATGCCGAGCACGACCGCCGGCGCCAGCGCGATCGCCAGGAACTGCGCCTTCGTGAATCTGTTCCCGATCGAGGTGCAGTAGAACGCCGGCATCGCGTTGCCGATCATCGTCGCCCCGAACACGGGCTTGCCGCCGAACGCGGCGACTGCCACGCCATGCACGCCCTCATGCACCACCATCAGGCTGAACGTGGCGATCACCGCGATCAGCACGTCCCATCCGTCAAACGTCGCCTCGGAGGCGCCGGTCGCGACGGACCAGATGGCGCCGTAGCCGACCAGCCCGGCGGCGAGGATCGCGATGCCACCGAGATTCATCTTCGCCAGCGCCGGCCCGTCGGGCTCCCAATCGCGCACCGTGTACTCGCCCACCCGCCTGTTTGCTCCGCTATCCCTACAGCGCCGCGACGATGAGCAGCAGCAGGATCGCGATCAGCGAGAGCGCGCCCGCCATCAGCACGATTTCGGTCGCGGTGCTCAGGTCATCACGGTGATGTGCATCGTCCATGGTTTCGCTCCGGAAACGCGGCCGGCACAGGGCCGGCACTGAAGTAACGGCTCCAATCGGACCTCAGAACATGCCGCCGAAGAGGGGGTAGATCAGGGAGTCCCATTCCTCGGCGACGATCGCGCGCAGCGACGGCTCGGTCACGATCCGGATCAGCCGGCGGTGCTCCTCGTATCGCTTGAAATCCTGGTCGTCCAGCCCGACGACATCCTTCCAGTGCATCTGAGGCAGCATCCCCACGGGAGGCTTGTCGTAGACGACCCAGACGTCGGTTTTCCACTTCTCCGGCTTCGGAATGTCGATCAGGATCGCCTCCTCGCCGACCGGCCGCCCCAGGCGCCGCGACAGCACCTCGGCCATTTGCCGCTCCACCTCGCGCCGCGCGGCGGGGTCGAACCAAAGGTTGCCGAGCCGGCCGTAGAGCTCGATCGCGCGGTTGCTGACCTCCAGCGCCCGCTTGTGGATGTCGCGGTCGGCCAGGGCGGTGGCAAGGCGTCGAGTGGTCGCCGGCATCGCCTCGCCTCGCAGGGTCGTCACCAGCGAGGTGTCGTCGAGCCGCCAGAGATCGGCCGGTTCCAGGCACCCTCCGATCAGCGCGTCCTGGATCGCCCGCAGCAACATCACCATGCAGGCACGGTTGGTGTGGTGCCAGTAGACGTTGTCGAACATCTCCTGCCGGGCGTTGATCAGCGAGTGCAGCGCGCTGATGCCCTTCGGCGTCACGACGACGCGCGGCTCATCGTCGGTGAGGTCGGGGTGCTCGATCGTCGCCACGTCGAGGGAGCCGAGCAGCCGGTCGGTATCGACGCCGCCATAGGGGACGTGGCAGGCGCGTGCGTCGCGGGGGAGATAGTCGAGCTTGTCGACGTCGAGCGTGCCCGAAAGGATCTGGTGCATGACCCGGTCCCGTGGTTGCAGCGACTCCCGCTCGCTGTGGATCAGCGAGGCGACTCTCGCCGGGTCGAGCCCAAGCTCCTCCAGCGTATCGCCGAGCGGCCCGTCGAGGATCAGCAGCCGGCCGACCTCCTCGTGCGGCAGCACCGGCCGGCCGAGTTCCTCGATCGCGTGGGAGAACGGGTAATGCCCCACGTCGTGCAGCAGCCCCGCCGCGGCGACGGTGCGGATGTCGTCGAGCACGATCCAGCGGCCGTCCGGCCGCTGCGAGAGCCGCGTCGCCGCCCGTCGCGCGAGGTGCATCACGCCGAGCGAGTGCTCGAAGCGGGTGTGCTTGGCGCCCGGCCAGACGCGGGAGACGAACCCGAGCTGCTGGATGCGGTCGAGCCGCCGGAAGGCCGGCGTGTCGATCAGCGCGAGGTCGTCGCGCGTCAGCGGGATGCGGTCGTACAGCGCATCGCGAATCTCGCCGGCGGGCTGCATCGTCAGCCGGGTCCACCACGCCGCGATCTCGCGGTCCTGTTCGATTGAGCGGGCAACGGACCAGGCGGCCATCGGATTGCATCCATCGAGCAATGGCGGGTATCGAGGTCGCGGGCGGGCGTGCTGCGACACCCTGAGCGACCGTCGAAGCAAGTGTGCCACGCTCGCGCAGCGACAGGGGATCGACATGACCGAGGCAGACGACCTGCGGCGGCGAGCGATCGCGGTGCTCGACGCCAACCGGCTGGAGGCCCGGACGAAGGCAGCGCCGCAGGTGCATCCACACATCGTCTTCGACCCCGCGAGCGCGCCGGGCGCGTACGTCCCCGGTCCGGAGCGCTGGGCGCGCGACGATGGTGCGGCCGTCACGCTCGACCGGCTGGCGGAAACGGGGTAGGGACGTGCCTGGGCTCGTCTCCGGTTCCGAAACCGAGCGTTGCATCGTTCCGCCGGCACGCTCGTCATTTCATCGTCACTCCGACCGCGTGTCGAGCCGGTTGTGCAACGAATTCCTCCGTCCCGGTGCGATAATTGAGTACGACTGGATGTGCGATCGCGAGGATCGCCGGGCTCGCGCGGGTGGTGGAGGTTTCGATGCAGTTCATGCGCCAGGCGGTGATCGCCGTCGCCGACAATTCCGTCGTCACGAAGTTCTTCACCGGCAGCAAGCTCGCCCGCGGGCTGGTCGACCGCTTCGTCGCCGGCGAGACGCTCGACGAGGCGATCGTCGCCTGCCACGGTATCGCCGCGCAGGGCATGGCGATCACGCTCGACCAGCTTGGCGAGAACGTGCACACGCGAGCCGAGGTCGATGCCGCGACCGCCACCTACGCGGCCATGCTGCGCCGCCTGCGCGCCGAGGGCCTGACTCCGAACGTCTCCGTCAAGCTGACCATGCTCGGCTTCGATCTCGGCGACGA
>JAEVYR010000034.1 GCA_023392645.1 Chloroflexota bacterium
CCAGCACGGCATCCCGAGGGATTCCCCGCTCCGCCGCAATCTGCGCGATTGCGGTGTACAGGTCACTCTTCATGCCGCGCACCTCCTCATCTTCATTTGTCGTCTCGTTCACCCGTGCTCGTCGCCAGCGCCCCACAGCCGCGTATCGCTGATGGATTCTCAATTGACGGCGCCGATCGTGACCACCCGTGAACACCAAGAAACGTGGGCAGTGGCCCACGTTTGATCACAAGAGATCAATTACGCTCCCATAGTATAGCATTTGGACCTGTCGCCGTCGACGCGCGGACACCTCCGCCCATACCGACCAGCCCCCACTTGAGCACCCCGGCACCATGGTATAAACATGCCGAGACGGTCGCCTCGCGCGCGCCAGATTCCTCCATGCCGTTACCGCGACGCGCGTGGCTCTCCATCCCTCCCGAGAGGAACGCATGTCAGACCCCGGATTGTCACATCGACTCCGCCAACGATCGCGCCGTGCCGGCTTCATGATCGGCCTGTCGATGCTCCTCACGATCGCCCTGTGCGCGATCGGCTTCACCGTTCTCTACACCGCGCTCGACGCCTTCACCAGCGACTTCATCTCACAGACCGACGAAACACCGACGATCGAGGTCGAGGCGGTCGCGCCAGACTCCGCCAATTCCACGGGCCAGAATGCCGAGGCGACGGCGCCACCGGCCGAAGCAACCACGCCGCCGGACCAGGCGCAGCAGCAGCCGGAGCAGCCGACCGCCACCACCGTGGCCACCGGTCAGGCGAATAATGGCGAGTTCGATCCCGATTACCAGATCGCCGCCAACACCACGATCAACTTCCGCGATGGCCCGTCGACCGCCACGGACATTCTCGATGGGCTGCCGCCCGCCACACCGCTCGAATACCTCGACGAGGACGCGCCGACCGACGACCCGGCCGATGGCGAGCGCTGGATGAAGTTCGAAACCGAAGACGGGCTCGTCGGCTGGGTGCGTGAGATCGACGTCACCGAGTACGAACCCTAGCGCGTCCCTGACCACGACACATCACCACGGGAGCAGACGGCATGGCGCAACACGTCACCATCATCGGGCTCGGCCTCATCGGCGGATCCATCGGCCTCGCGTTGAAGCGCTGGTCGCGAGAGAACCAGAACGCGCTGCAGATCGTCGGATTCGACGAGGACATGCAGCGGCAGAACATCGCCAAGCGCATGGGCGTGGTCGACAGCACCGAGTGGGCGCTGGGCAAGGCCGTCGAGAACGCGGACATCGTGATTGTCGCCACGCCGGTCCAGGCGATGCGCGAGGTCTTTTCCGATATTGCCGAGGAGCTCCGGCCCGGCACGATCGTCACCGATACCGGGTCGACCAAGGTCGACGTGATGCAATGGGCGAAGGAGCTGCTGCCGACCACGGTGTCGTTCATCGGTGGACACCCGATGGCGGGCAAGTCGGAAAGCATCGAAGCCGCCGACGCGGAGTTGTTCAAGGGTGCGACGTGGGCCATCTGCCCGTCCGTGAATGCCAGCGAGGATTCCATCCGGAATGTGCTCGGGATCGTCGCCGCGACGGGAGCCGAATCGTACTTCGTCGACCCGGTCGAACACGACGCCTACGTGGCCGGCGTGAGCCACCTGCCGTTCGTGGCAGCGATCTCGCTCATCAATGCTGTCACCGACGACAACGCGTGGCGCGACATGCGAACGCTGGCGTCGTCCGGGTTGAAGGACACCTCCCGGCTCGCGCTGGGCAGCCCCGAAATGCACCGGGACATCGCGCTGACCAACCGCGACGCGATCATCCGGTGGATCGATCGCTACGTCGAGGAGCTGCAGGCCGTTCGCGCCGAGCTGGAATCGGGCGGCGAGGAGATGCCGAAGGCGCTGCTGGATCGCTTCGAGCACGCCCAGGACGAGCGCGCGAAGCTCGAGATCGCGGTGCACCGCTCGGACGAAGCGACCACGCCATCGCAGCGCGAGCTGGCGCGAGAAGGCGTCGGCGACCAGATGCAGCGGATGTTGTTCGGAGGCTTCCGGCGCCGCAAGCGCGACGACGACAAAAACGGCGCCTGATACGAAGCTCGGATGAACGCGCCCCGTCGTGCCGCCCCCGTGGCGGCCGTACGTGCGGAAGACGACGCATAACCGCTACGGCACCAGATCCCACTCCGGCGAGAGGTCGTAGCGAAACAACATGCGTGTGGGCCGGCCGTTTCGGCGCACTCGTCCCTTCCCCACCTTGGTCAGATCGGTCGAGCGATTGTCGACCTGCACGATCCGGCGCGCCTTGAGGTTCACTACGAACAGGCCGAGCGACGAAATGCGCATGCTCTGGGCCCGCGTTTCCGCGTCAACCACGCGAAACGGCTCATGCCAATCGACGTCGATCGCGGCGTCGACGTGCGCGCGCTGGTCACGACGGGCGTCGAATTCGCGCAGGCCGCGTGCGATGTCGGCGGCCCACACCTCGTCGAGCGCCTCCAGGTAGGTCAGCATCGAATCCAGCGAGCGATGGTTGGCGCCACAGGCGGCCGCGACCATTTTGCTGCCGTGCCGCGGCCCGAGAAAGCTGACCGTGCCCTGCTCGTCAATCACATTGAATCGATAGGTTCCCACAATACCCCCATCCCGCCGTTGTCGGCGCGACACGATCACACGGTCACGTCTCCCGCTGCGGTACCATTACGAGTCTAGGGGCTCCGATGGCGGCGGACGTGTTGCCGATACGTTGGAAGGCCATCACGCATGTCGACAACAAACCATCCCGACCAACCGCAAAGCCGGCTCGAACGCGAGATCGACGAAATTCTTGAGCAGGCCCATACCCGCCCGATTCCCTTTCAGGACCGGGTCGCCCAGCGCCGCAACGCGATCCAGACCCAGCGGCAGGCCACCGTGCACACCGCGCGGTCCCGAATCGGCGGCCCCGCCCGTCGCGCGGCTGACTGGCTGCTGAGGATGCCGCTGGTTACGGCGGTGATCGTCGCCCTGATCGCAGTCTGGATTCAGGACGAAATCCCGATCCTCGGCATCGCGCTTGGACTCGTTGCCGTCGCGCTGATCTTTCTCCCCTTCGTGCGGAAGCGCCCGAGCGACGACATCACCTACCAGAAGCGCTGGCGCGGCCGCGTGATCGAGCGGCCAGGGGCCCCATCCGGCAGCGTGCGACACTGGATCGACGCCGCACGGGACCGCCTCCAGCGGTGATCCGAGTCCCTCGTTTTATCGACCATCCGGAGTGTACCGCCACATGACCAGCATCGCGACGGATGTCGTCGACGTCTATGTCTTTCGCCGGCTGAATGCCCGTGTCCAGTTCCTGCTGCTGCAACGGAAGAACGACGTGCCGATGGCGCGTACGTGGCAGGCGTTCCATCACGAGATCACCGAGGGTCAATCCGCGCCGGAAGCAGCCCGATCCGCGCTTCGCACGCTCGCCGGCCTCGACGCCGGCCGGTTCTATTCGGCCGATTTCATCAACCAGTTTTACGACGAGGCCCGCGACACCGTTGTCCTCGCGCCGGTGCTCGCCGTGACGCTCGCCGCCGACGGCAACGTCGCTCTCGCCGACGACTTCCAGGATGCCGGCTGGTTCGATCGCGACGAGGCGACCGCGCGCCTGCCCTTCTCGGGCCAGCGCTGGGCCGTTCGTCACATCGACGAGATCATGGGCATCGGCGAGGCCGAAGCCGAGCTCTATCGCTTCGACCCGGATCGTGCCGGCCTCGCAGATGCACGCACCGCGCCGCCCATGAGCGCGACACCGCCGCACCTGAGCGAGCCCGACGACGGATTCGGGCTGGAGCCGATGCCCGAACCGGATGGCGACCTGGATGCCGCCTCGGCCGCGGCGCCAGCCACGGTCACCGATCTCGACGAGGCGCTCGATCTTCCCTTCACCGACACCAGGCAGGATTGACTATGCCACCGTTTCAGCTTGCAACCGAGCTCAAACCCACCGGCGACCAACCTCACGCGATCGAACAGATCACCGAAGGGGTCCAGTCGGGGGATCGATTCCAGACATTGCTCGGCGTGACCGGCTCCGGCAAGACGTTCACCATGGCGAACGTCGTCCAGAACGTCAACCGGCCGACGCTCGTGCTCGCGCACAACAAGACCCTCGCCGCGCAGCTTTACGCCGAGTTCAAGGAATTCTTCCCGCGCAACGCGGTCGAGTATTTCGTCTCCTACTACGATTACTACCAGCCCGAGGCGTATGTCGCGCGGACCGATACGTTCATCGAGAAGGACGCGGACATCAACGAAGAGATCGACAAACTGCGCCATGCCGCGACACGGTCGTTGCTGACCCGCCGCGACACGCTGATCGTGGCGTCGGTTTCGTGCATCTTCGGTCTCGGCACGCCTGAGGAGTACCAGGCGACGACGATTGCCATCCGCCGCGGCGAGGCCATCCGGCGCGACAAGATCCTGCGCCAGTTGATCGACATCCAGTACGACCGCAACGACATGAACCTGGTGCGTGGCACGTTCCGCGTGCGCGGCGATACCCTCGAGATCTACCCCGCCTACGAGGAGATCGCCGTTCGCGTCGAGTTCTTCGGCGACGACATCGAGCGCATTGTCGAGGTCGATCCACTCACGGGCGAGGTCCTGGCGACCCGCGACGAAATCGCGATCTACCCCGCCAAACACTTCGTCACCAACCAGGACAAGATGGCGAAGGCGCTGGAAAACATCCAGAACGAGCTTCGCGAACGGGTCGCGTTCCTCGAGTCCAACGGGCAGGTGCTGGAGGCCGCGCGCCTGAAGCAGCGCACCAACTACGATCTCGAGATGATGCAGGAGGCCGGGTACTGCGCCGGCATCGAGAACTACTCGATGCACCTTTCGGGCCGGCAGCCGGGCGATCAGCCGTCGACGCTGCTGGATTACTTCCCGGACGATTTCCTGCTCTTCGTCGACGAATCCCACATGACCTTGCCGCAGGTGCGCGGCATGTTCGGCGGCGATCGCTCGCGCAAGGACGTCCTCGTCGAGCACGGGTTCCGGCTGCCCTCGGCGCGCGAGAACCGGCCGCTCACCTTCGACGAGTTCGAGCGCACCATCGGGCAGGCGGTGTTCGTCTCGGCCACGCCCGGGCCGTACGAGATGGAACACTCCAACCGGGTGGTCGAGCAGGTGATCCGTCCAACCGGTCTGGTGGATCCGGCAATCAGCGTCCGCCCCACAAAGGGACAGGTTGACGACCTCCTCGGCGAAATCAACCAGCGGGTCGGCCGGGGCGAGCGAGTGCTGGTGACCACGCTCACGAAGCGCATGGCCGAGGATCTCTCCGATTACCTCAAGGAGATGGGCGTCCGCACGCACTACCTGCATAGCGAGATCGACACGCTGGAGCGCATCGAGATTTTGCGCGATCTCCGGCTCGGCATCCACGACGTGGTGGTGGGCATCAACCTGCTCCGCGAGGGACTCGACCTGCCCGAGGTTTCGCTGGTCGCCATTCTCGACGCCGACAAGGAGGGATACCTCCGTTCCGCCAACTCGCTGATCCAGACGATCGGCCGTGCCGCGCGGCACGTGGATGGTCAGGTGATCATGTATGCGGATACCATGACCGCGTCGATGCAAACGGCCATCGACGAAACGTACCGGCGTCGCGAGATCCAGATGGCGCACAACCGCGAGCACGGCATCGAGCCGCGCGGCATCGTCAAGGAGATCAAGGACCTTACCGACCGCATGCGGGAGGTGGCCGAACAGGCAGCGACGTATGACGGCGACGCCGGCAAGACGGAAGGGGTCATCCGCTAGCTGCCGAAGGATGAGCTGGCACGGATGGTCAAGGACCTGGAATCGCAGATGAAGAAGGCCGCGCGCGATCTCGAATTCGAGAAGGCGGCGCTGCTTCGCGATCAGGTCGTTGAGCTCCGCCGCGTGATGGAAACGGATCCTGTCAACGTCAAGGCATGATTCCACCACTGAGGAGATCCGCTAGTGACTCGAACACCCGCGATACGTATGGCCCTGCTGGCCATTGCCCTGCTGTTGTCCGCCATTCCGATGGGTGCCGGAACCGCCGCCGCCCAGGACGGCACTCCCGCCCCCAGCGGGGAGACCGAGCTCGCGCCGCAGCTCCCGGCGGTCGACCTGCCGACCATGAATGCGATGAGCTACACGTTCGAGCTCGATTCGTCGTGGAACGGCTCGGGCAGCACCCCCACCGCCCTCCCCGTCTACCGCTTCAGCGGCAAGACCTACACCGAAGATGAGGTGAAGCAGGTCGCCGAGACGCTCGACGTCGGCGACGAGGTGACCTCGCAGGGCGAGGGCACCTTCACCGTTACCGGCAACGGCAGCCTCTACACGACGCCCGGGATGCTCCAGTACGTCTCGGACGCCGAGGTCGACGCCGGCGCGGAGATGCCGTCCGACGAATCGGCGATCGCGGCGGCGCGCGAATGGCTGCGCACCACCAACCTGCTTCCCGCGAACATCGGCGAGGGCGAGATCGCGGCCCGCATCGCCTCGCCGGCGCGGCTTGTGGTCGCGTTCAAGCCGGCAAATCCGTCGCCGCTGCTGTCGTCGACGCCGGGCATCACCGTGACGGTCGGGCCGGGCAACGCCGTGCTCGAGGCCCGGTTGGCGTGGGCGGAGATCACCGAAGGCGACATGTACCGCCTGCGGGGCGAGGAAGACGCCTTCGAGATGGTCGCGTCACGGCAGTCGTACCTGAATCTCACCCTGCCGCAGGAGCAATTTCCGCAAGGGTCCACCATCACGGGCAGCGCGAGCTACGATTCCGTGTCGATCGCATGGACCACATCGGGCGTGATGGGCGACCTGCAATTCCTGCAACCGGTCTACGTCTTCACCGGCACCTTCACGCCGGCCGAGGGCGACGGAACCTTCCCCATCATGGCTTACGTGCCGGCGATCTTCACTGGTCTCCAGCCAGTCGGCTGACGACAGTTCGAGAG
>JAEVYR010000405.1 GCA_023392645.1 Chloroflexota bacterium
CGTTGAGATGCTGGATCGGCGCGCCGGCGCGCAGCAGGAGGTCGGTCGTTCGCTGCATGTCCTCCAGCGAAAGCCCGTCGGCCGGTGACTCGAACAGCGCCGATCCACCGCCGGAGATGAGCGCCAGCACGACATCGTCCGGCCCTAGCCCGTCGACCGCGCCGAGGATAGCGTTTGTCGCAGTGATGCCACGCTCGTCCGGCACCGGGTGCGACGCCTCGAACACCTCGAATCCGGCCGGCGGGTCATCGAGATGACCGTCCTTGGTCAGGATGTACCCCGCCGCGATGCGATCTCCCATCACCTCGGCCGCGGCGCGAGCCATCGGCGACGCCGCCTTGCCTATCGCCACAACCACCAGGCGACCGACGACGATGACCGGCTCCCCATCGACCGAGAATCCGTCGTCGGTCCGATGCAGGACGCGTTGGATCGCTCCGTCCGGCGCCACCACCTCGATCCCGGCGCGGAATGCCCGTTCGATCAGCGCTCGGGGTTCGCGGCCGTCATGCATCGAGTGTCTCCTCCCGCAGGCGATGGATCGCCATCAGCATGTCGTCCGGCAGCGGCGCCCGAAACGTGGTCGCAACCTCTGCCGACGGCAAGCGGATCACCAGTTCGGCGGCATGCAGCATCTGCCGCTCGATGCCGAGATGTCGAGCATGATCCATCGATCCCTTGCCTCCATACACCGCATCCCCGAGGATCGGGTGCTTGATGAACGCGAGATGGACGCGAATTTGATGCGTCCGTCCGGTGCGCAGGTCAACGTCGAGCATCGATGCGCGCGGAAACCGCTCCCGCACCGTGGCGATACTCAGCGCGGCGCGGCCATCGCGATCGACGCCCATCTTCTTGCGCTCAGTGCGGTGCCGAGCGATTGGCACGTCGATCACCGCCTCCTCCTCCCGCACAACCCCTTCGACCAGCGCGACATAGCGCTTGCCGACGCTGCCGTCCGCCCACTGCCCCTGCAGCGCGGCCATGGCGGCGTTGTGCTTCGCCACGATCATCACGCCCGACGTGTCCTTGTCGAGCCGGTGGACGATGCCGGTCCGCTCGGTGCCCCGTTCGGCGATCTCCGTCGCGTGGTAGAGAATCGCGTTCACCAGCGTGCCCGACGGATGCCCCGGCGCGGGATGCACGACCATCCCGGCCGCCTTGTTCACCACGATGACATCGTCGTCTTCATAGAGAATGTCGAGCGGGATGTCCTCCGGCTCGACCTGCTCGCCCGCCACGGGGGGAATCTCGACGTTCACCACCTCGCCCGGCGTCATCTTGAACGACGCCTTGCGCTGGTACCCATCGACCGTCACGTGCCCCGTGTCGATAAGCCCCTGCACGTATGACCGACTGAGCCCCTCCACCTGCTCGGCGATGAACCGATCGAGCCGAATGTTCCGGTGCTCTGGCTCGGGCAGCAGCTCGATGATCTCGTTCTGCTCCACGTCGTCGATGGCGTCAGGCCCGTTCGTCATCGTCTTCCTCGCTCGCTTCGTTCGTCACATCGGCATCGCCATCAGTGGGTGTATCCTCCCGCAGCAGCGCGATCGCGAAGATCGCGATCGCTACGGTGATCGCCGAATCGGCGACGTTGAACCGCGGCCAGGGCCCAAGGGCGACATAGTCGGTCACGTACCCATCGGCGAAGCGCTCAACCAGGTTGCCGGCGCCGCCGCCGATGATCAGGCCACCGCTGAGCTTCGTCCAGACGCTGTTGCCGAGCTCATGCAGCAGCAGCCACAGGAAGCCGGCTCCGGCCAGCAGCGAGGCGGCGGCCAGCAGCTCGGCATTGCCCCGCATGAGTCCGAACGCCGCGCCCGTGTTCCGCAGGTACTCCAGCCCGACGAGATCCTCGATCAGCCACCATGCATGCTGGTCGGCCTCCGGCCCGAGCGCCGATGTCACCGCGCGTTTGACGACGAGGTCGCCGGCAAGCACAACGAGGGCGGTCGCTCCGATCGCCCACAGCGTCCTGGTCGTTTCGGAACCCGTTCCAGCGCGCACGGCGTCCTCGCCTCCTGCCGGAAGCGTAGCACGGACCCCGGTCCATCCCGGCGGCTATACTCGCCCTCAGGTAACCGCATCGTGCCCCCGAGGAGCCGCCCCATGACCGACATCGCCGCCCCCGACTCGCCGCGCCCGCTGCGCCTCGTCATCGCCGGCGGCGGCACGGGCGGTCACGTGCTGCCGGCTGTCGCCGTCGTCGAAGAGATTCGCCGTCGCGACCTGCCGGTCGAGCTGCTGTGGATCGGCGGACACTCCGGCGTCGAGCGCGACATCGCCGAGGCAAACAACATTCCCTTCACCGCGATTCAAACCGGCAAGCTGCGCCGCTACTTCGCGCTGAAGACCTTCACCGATCTCGCCCGCATCCCGATTGGTATCGGCCAGGGCTTCGCCAGGGTGCGCGCGTTCCATCCAGACGTCATTTTCAGCACCGGCGGCGCGGTCAGCTTCCCAACCGTGTTTGCCAGCGCTCGCCTGGCGCCAATCCTCACACACGAGCAGACCGCCCAGATCGGTGTCTCCAACAAGATGGCCTCGCAGTTTGCCGATGTCTTCGCCGTGGCCTTCGAGGAGACCGCGACGCTGGCGCGCCAAAGGCACCGGCACGTCGTCGTCACCGGCAACCCAACGCGGTCATCGATCCTCGGTGGCTCCCGCGCGGCGGGACTCGCGCGTTACGGCTTCAGTGCCGACCTGCCGGTGCTCTACGTCACCGGCGGAGCGCAGGGCGCGACACCGATCAATCGCCGGCTCGAACCGCTGCTGCCAGAGTTGTTGCGCGAGGTTCAGATCCTGCATCAGGCCGGACCCGCCGCGGCGGAAAACGACGACGTGCGACACATGCGCGAATTGCAGGCGACGTGGCCGGAGGATGTGCGCGGCCGCTACCACGTTGAGGCGTTCATTCGGGAAGAGATCGCCGATGTCTACGCGATGTCGACATTGGTGCTGGCTCGGGCCGGCGCCGGCACGGTCGCCGAGTTGGCCCGCATCGGGCTGCCGTCGATCCTGATCCCCCTCCCCGGCACATGGGGAGACGAGCAGCGCAAGAACGCCGAGCTGCTCGCCCACGTCGGCGGCGCGGTGGTGTTGAAGCAGTCGGACACGACGCCCGAGTTGCTCCGCGAGACGATCCTCGAGCTCGTTCGCGATCCGGGGAGACTTATGTCGATGGGCAACGCCGCTCGCGGCATCGGCGATCCCAACGCCGCCGCCAACATCCTCGACCAGCTCATCGGCCTCGCCCACCGGTAGCAACGAGTGGGTTCCGGCAAGGCAAGACCTGACCGCGCTCACCGTCGTGGCTCGCACCGGCACCACGCACCGGCCATGGCCTGG
>JAEVYR010000462.1 GCA_023392645.1 Chloroflexota bacterium
GTCGGCGTTTGTGACGACCGCATCGGCGCCGGTCATGGGGTCGGTGCCGGCCAGCGAGCTGGCGGGGGCGGCGATCCCGGCCAGCCCGATGCAGCTGGCGATGACGAGCGAGCGCATGGCGACGCCCGGCCTGCGGGGCAAAAACATCCCTTCCCTCCCGAGAAGCGCGCGCCGACCTCGATCGGGATGTCGCGAGCGCGACGATCCGGTCCGGTGCGACCGCGTGGTGTGTGATGAGCGACGCTCCAGATGAGCGCCGGCGACTCTGTCCGTTGACCGAACCGGGCGGTCGCGGAGATGTTGATCCGGCATCCAGCCATGCCGGCCGGGCCGCCCGTTCGTGTCGGAAGCATTGTCCGTGTACGTTCACAGCGTCGACAAGAGTGTACGTACGAGCAATTCATCTCGGGACGCGCGTTTGCATCCGCGAATCGGACGGTTTCGAGGTCTCTTTCAGGAGGGGTCGTGTGGTGCCAGACGATGATTTCCGGCTGGCGTGATGGTGGCCGGCCTCGAGCGTCCGTCCCGGGCGATGCGGGCAGTTCGGTCGGCATGACACGGGGCTATGCCGGTAAGACAGCTCGCGTGCTGATCACGGCTGCCCTGCGTCCTCGCCCGGCGGCAGATCCCAGCCGGGGAGCTGGACGGTGGCGGTGTCGCCGGGTTCCAGGCAGTCGATCTCTTCGGGGATGACGACGAGCCCGTTTGTCGCGGCGAGGGAGGAGAGGATGGCCGAGCCCTGGGCGCCGGCCACCGTAGCGACATATCCCCCAGAGCTGCGTTCGACCCGCGCTCGCGTGAACAGCGTGCGCCGGCCCCGGTTGACGATCCGGTTCCGCATCGTCGCGTCGATCTCCGGCAGGCAGGCGTCGCGGCGCCCGAGCATCCTCCGGATCGCCGGCCGCGCGAACTGGAGGAAGGCGACCGCCGCCGCGACCGGGTTGCCGGGCAGCCCGATCACGGTCGAATCGCCCAGCCGGCCGAACGCCAGCGGTTTGCCGGGCTTGATGCGCACGCTCCAGAGCGCGACGTCGCCCGCCGATTGCAGCACCGCCTTGACGATGTCGAAATCGCCGACCGAAACGCCGCCCGTCGTCAACAGCAGATCGAGCCCGGCCGTCGCCGCGAGGCGCTCGCGGATCGTCGCGTCGTCGTCCCCGGCGGTGCCGAGATCGATCGGCTCCCCGCCGGCTTCGCGCACCATTGCCGCCAACATCGGCCCGTTGCTGTTGAATATCTGTCCGGGTCGCAGGTCGGTCCCGGCCGGCATCACCTCGTCGCCGGTGACGAGCACGCCGACGCGAGGCCGGCGATGCACCGGCGCCCTGCCGTGACCGATAGCCGCGAGCAGAGCGATCGCCGTGGCGGTGATCGGGGCGCCGGCGGTGAGGATCGTGTCGCCCGCGCGGACGTCCTCGCCGGCGGGGCGGATGTTCTCGCCGAGCTTCACGGGCGAGGCGATGGCGATGCGGTCGTCGAGCGTGGTGACGCGCTCAACCCGCTCGACGGCGTCGGCGCCGGCGGGGACGGGCGCGCCGGTCATGATCCTGATTGCCTCTCCGGGGCCGACCAGGGTGTCGCCGGCGTGCCCGGCGGCAACGGTGCCGCTCACGCGCAGGGTCGTCGGCGTGTCCGCGGTTGCGCCGGCGGTGTCCCCCGCGCGCAGCGCGAACCCGTCCATGGCGGAGTTGTCGAACGGGGGCAGGGTCCAGGCGGAGACGATGTCGGCGGCAAGCGTCAGCCCGAGCGCGTCGTCGAGGGGAAGCTCCGCCGCCGGCAAGGGATCGACGGCGGCGAGGATGCGATCCCGGGCCTCGTCCACGCCAATGGTGTGCTCGGTGGATCGGGATGGCATCAAGGCTCCTTCACGGTGGTTCGGGCGGCGGGTCAGGCGTAACGAGTATACGGCGGGCCGGTGGAACCGTCCCCGCGCGAAGCGCACTCAAGGTGATGCCCTTCGTTGATACCCGGTGCCGCCTTCGCTCTGCTCAGGGTGACGATCATGAAGTGATCGTCCTGATCCCTGCCAATCACCCATGGTGGTGAGGGACATGCGGTGGCAGCGGTTCCGCCGGGGGCGCCCAGGCGGGGTAGGGGAGGCCGGCGAGGCGGTTGATGATGAACGCCTGCTCGGTCAACAGCAGCACGGCGGCCATCAGCACCACCATCTGCACCGGCTCGGTGAGGATGCCGAGCGAGATGATCAGCGTCGTCGCGCCGGCCGGTGGGTGCGGCGATTTCAGCAGCACCATCAGGCCGCTGGTCAGCCCGAGCGACAGCGCCGCGGCCCCGACGCGGGCGCCGTCGACGCCACCGGAGAGCGCGGGTCCGGCGTCGGTGAGACCGAAGAGGACGAGGCTGCCCCAGCCGGCGGCGACCCCGATCAGGTGGCCGTAGATCGCGTTGCGCGGGCTCGCGGCGGGCGCGAGCGGCGTGTAGAAGAACAGGAACGCGGTCGGGCCAAGCGAGGGGAAGATGAATGCCTGCCGCGTGATCAGCGCCAGCAGCGACATGATCGCGATCGACAGGCAGCCGTTGATGAAGCTGAATGCGCTGAGCACCACCAGCGCGTCGTACCGGCGTTCCATCCGCCGCAGCTGCGTGTGCATGACCAATCCGCGGACGATGCTGTGGAGGTGTCCGCCGATGGGACCGGTTGGGGGTGGCGGTCCAGGCTCGGGCAGGTGCGGTGGCAGGTGTTTCATCGTCCCGCGTCAGTGCCGGCGGCGCGGCTTGCGGTCGAGCAACCGCAGCATCCCGAGACCGCCCAGAAAGACCAGCCCCGAGGCGATGGCGACGCCAACCGTTCGTCCGCGCTCGTTTTCGAGGTAAAGATCGAAGGCGATCGTCAGCAGCCATAGCTGGATCGCGACCAGCAGCAACCCGATCGCCAGGCCGACCGTGGCGAGGTTGCGCTGGCCCACCGCCGGCAGGTGCTCGCGCTCGCTGGTGGTCGCGCCGGACGGGCTGTGAATCGTGTCGGCCTCGGCGCGATCCTTCGCGCGGTTCCAGTCAGACATCGCGGGTCACCTCCTCGAGCGCGACGATGACCCCGTTCTCGTTTTTCAGCCGGATTACCGGCAGCGGCCGCGCCGGCGGACCGGCGACCGGCTCGCCGGTGGTCGGGTCGAAGATCCCGTTGTGGCAGGGGCAGATCAACTCATGGGCGTCGGCGTCCCAGTAGACCTCGCAGGCGAGATGGGTGCAAATGCCGTTGTAGGCGACGAAGCGCTCCTCATCGAGCCGCAATAGGATGGCGTGGTCGTCGGTGTCGGGAAAATCGAAGTAGTGGGCGCCGCCGACCTCGACCTGATCGGCCGCGATGACCTCCTTCGGCTCGCCCCGGGTCCTGTCGCGGGCGAATCCGAGCCCGGCGAGCAAACCGGTCATGCCGAACAGCGCGCCGGCAACGCCGACCGACCAGCGCAACAACTGGCGGCGGTTGACGAGATCGTCGGCGTCCCACCCGTAGGGAAACTCCGCCCGCCACCGGCTGGCGCGGGTGCGTGGGCTGAGGCGCTGGACGTCAAGGCTGGGGTTGGGGCGTTCGACGGGATCGCTCACAGCACCCATGCCTCCTCGTGCGCGCCGGATGTGGCGGCCGCGACATCGGCCTCCGCCTCGGCGAGCAGCATCGCGACATCGAGCCGCGCGGTGTCGTCCGGCATGACGTGATAGACGCGGGTTTGCACCGTCTGGCTGCCGAAGTTCGTGATGTTGACGGGGCGGCCCTCGCGCTGGTTGACGAATTCCTCGTAGTCGCCGTACCAGATCGCCTGGGTCGGGCAGGCCTGCGCGCACCAGGGCTTGAGGCCCTGGCTGGTGCGGTCGTAGCAGAGATTGCACTTCTTCATCAGGCGGGCGTCGGTGTCGAACTTGGGCACGCCGAAGGGGCAGGCGTAGACGCAGTTGCGGCAGCCGATGCACCGCGACGGCTCGGCCATCTGGACGACGCCGTCGTCGGAGATCAGGATCGCCAGCACCGGGCAGAC
>JAEVYR010000588.1 GCA_023392645.1 Chloroflexota bacterium
CGGGCCGGCCGATCCGGGGGATCCTTCGACTCCGCCCCCTCGGGGCTCCGCTCAGGATGACATCGTTCATTGGCGGCGGGAATTGCACCTTGGTGCCCATGACGCGTCCCCACGGCGGAGGGCCTACCACAATGGGGCCGACACAAGGTCGGCGCTACGCGCTGTGCCGCCGTTGCCCGGGTGGCGGAACGCGGCGACAATGTCGCGACGCCATTCGCCGAGGGGAGAGCCATGCGCCACGACACCACCATCGCCGACTACCGTCAGACGATCGCCGCGACGATCACCGCCGGACCGTTCGCCGCCGATTGGGATTCGCTCGCCGCCTACGAGCCGCCCCGCTGGTACCTCGACGGCAAGTTCGGCATCTTCATCCACTGGGGCCCGTACGCCGTGCCCTCCTTCGGCAACGAGTGGTACCCGCGCAACATGTACATCGAGGGCTCCCCGGAGTTCGAGCACCACCGCGCGACGTTCGGCCCGCAGGACCGGTTCGGCTACAAGGATTTCATCCCCCGCTTCAGGGCCGAGCGATTCGACGCCGAGGCGTGGGCAACGCTCTTCCGCGAAGCCGGCGCCCAGTTCGTCGTTCCCGTCGCCGAGCACCACGACGGCTTCCAGATGTACGACAGCGCCCTGAGCGAGTGGAACGCCGCCCGAATGGGGCCGAAGCGCGACATCGTTGGCGAGCTCGCCAGCGCCGTGCGCGACCAGGCGATGGTCTTCGGCGCCTCCTCGCACCGCGCCGAGCACTGGTGGTTCATGAACGGTGGCCGGACCTTCCCCTCCGACGTGCAGGACCCGCGCTACGCCGCCTTCTACGGCCCCGCCATGCCGAAGGAGCTGCCCCCCAACGACCAGTTCCTCGAGGACTGGCTGGTGCGCACCTGCGAGCTGGTCGACCGCTACCGCCCACAGCTCGTCTGGTTCGACTGGTGGATCGAAACCGACGTCTTCGCGCCCTACCTGCAACAGTTCGCGAGCTACTACTACAACCGTGGCGCCGAGTGGAACCGCGGCGTGGCGATCAACTACAAGCACCGCGCCTTCCCGGAAGCGGCCGCCATCCTCGATGTCGAGCGCGGCCAGCTCGCCGGCATCCGCGAGCGGTTCTGGCAGACCGACACCGCCGTCGCGAGGAACTCGTGGGGTTACACCGAGAACAACGACTTCAAGCGGCCGGCCGACCTGATCGGCGATCTCGTCGACATCGTCAGCAAAAACGGCGCGCTGCTGCTCAACATCGGGCCGCGCGCTGACGGCACGATCCCCGACGAGGACGCCGCCATCCTGCGGGAGATCGGCGCGTGGCTGCGCGTCAACGGCGAGGCGGTCTACGGCACCCGCCCGTGGCGCGTGTTCGGCGAGGGGCCGACCGAGATCGCGGAGGGGCCGTTCACCGACACGAAGCGATCCGGGTTCACCCCGCGAGACCTCCGCTTCACGCAACGCACCCAAACCGATCACGGTCTCAGCCGCACGACCCTCTACGCCACCGCGCTGGCTGTGCCGGAGGATGGGCGCGTGCGGATCGAGACTCTTCGCGCGGGCAGCCCCGAGCTGCCGGAGACGATCGCGAAGGTCGAGCTGCTCGGCGGCGGCGAGGTCGCGTGGGAGCGCGGCGACGACGCGCTGCGCCTCACCCTGCCCGAGGGAACGTCGCCGCGCCACGCCGTCGCCTTCCGGATCGCGCTGGCATAGCGAGGTCGCCCGCACCGGGCCAGGAGATGACAGGGGGAGTGTGCACCATGCCAGAAGCCGTCAGGATCGATCTCTACGCCGATCTGGCGTGCCCGTATGCCTATCTCACCGCGTATCGGCTGCGCCACCTGCGGGACGAGTACCGGGGGCGCATCGCCATCGTCCACAGGTGCCTGGCGCTCGAATATGTGAACCGGGCGCCGACACCGAAGCCGTTGCTCGACATCGAGCTGGCGGTGCTCATGCTGGCGGAGCCGGGCATCCCCTACCAGCCCTGGCATGCGCCCGAGAGCACGTGGCCCGTGACGCTGTGGCCGGCGTTCGAAGCGGTCAAATGCGCCGAGCGGCAGGGATTGGAGCTGGCCGACGACCTGAGCTGGGCGATCCGCACCGCCATCTTCGCGGAGAGTCGCTGCGTCGCCATGCGCGATGTGCTGCTGGCGCTGGCCGAGCAGGTTGGGCTCGACATGACGCGCTTCGAAGCCGACTACGACGACGGGGTCGCCAAACGGGCGGTGATCGAGGAGGCGCGCGAGGGCTGGGAACGGCTGCGCGTGAACGGCAGCCCGACGTTCGTGCTGCCATCGGGCAGGCAGGTGTCCGGGCTCGGGTTGCCGGAGCTGGATATGGACGAGGGGCAGCATGGCCGCCCCGTCGCGCTGCGCCCCGCGCCGTGCCAGGGTGACGCGTGCCTCGATCTCTACCGCGAGATGTTCGCGGAGGCGCTGGGCGACGCGCCGGCCCGATTGCGGGGACGCCGCGACCAGTTATCCTCCGGCGAGACCGACACATCGTCGCCACGGGTGCCCGGCCTGGCGCTCGAGGAAGCCCGGCGCCGCTCGTGTGGTAGTGCGCCAATCCCGCCACGATCCAGGAGAATCCGGTCGAACTCCTGCCGAAGCGACGTGGCATGTATCTGGCGATAGACCCAGGGTACCGCCCACCCCGGGCCATCGACATGCCAGATTCGAGGAGGTTCTCCGTGACAGACAACAACACTCGCACGACGCACAAGGTTATTGCCGACTGGGTCGGCGATATCGTCGCCCTCGTCGGCCACGTCGAGGAGGCGCTCGACCACCAGCTCAAGCTGAAGAGCGACAACCCGACGCTGACGGCGACGATCCAGCGGTTCCATGACACCGTGCGCGACGACAAGCAGCGCGCTGTGGCCTACCAGAAGCAGTACGGCTCCGAGGCCGGCAACCCGATCATCAAGACGGGCTCCGAGTTGCTCGGCAAGGTCGCCGGCGTGATCGACCAGGTTCGCAGGGACAGCGTCGCCAAGGCGCTGCGCGACGACTTCACCGCCTTCAACCACACCGCGATGGCGTACACGATGCTGCACGCGACGGCGATGGCCTACAACGACAGCGCCACCGAGGCGTTCGCCGGCGAGGGCCTGAAGACGTGGGCGCGGATGGTGCAGGAGATCAACCAGGTCATCTCCGAGGCGGTGGTGCTCGACCTCGCCAGCAACGAGAAGGATCCGGCACCGAACACCGGCATCGCCGACCGGTGTCGCCAGTTCATCAATCAGGCGTGGCGCGAGCAGAGCGTCTAGGGACACTCGCGACAGCTGTATGGAAGGGGGAGGGGCTTGTCCCCTCCCTCGTCGCGTCCGGGG
>JAEVYR010000021.1 GCA_023392645.1 Chloroflexota bacterium
GTCCTCGCCATCGATGCGAACCACCAGCACGTCGGGGTCGATCTCGCCGTCCGGGTTGACGCCGGTGACGACCCGGCCGCCGGGCCCGACCTCGCGCCGGTTCACGGCGACACGGCTCTCGCCTCGCCCCCAGCCGATCCGCGCCGGCCGCATGGCCAGCTTCGCGGCGCGGGCGGCGCCGGCGATGCGATCGGGGAGCGTCGCGTAGTAGCGCCGCAGCGGCTCCATCCCCTCGCCCGCCCAGTCCCAGCTTCCCGGCGGCGGGCCGGCGTGGTTGTGCGAGATGCTCATGCGCACGTTGACCGGCGCGATGCCCAGCTCGGCCGCGACGGCGGCGCGGATGGCGTCGCTCTCCTCCCGGCTGACGATCACCAGCTCGATTTCGCAAAAGGCGGCGCGCTCGTCGCCATCATCGACGACGAGGACCGTGGCGAGCAGGTCGCGATCGATGCCGTCCGGGAAGGTGTGGGTCTGGGCGCCCCAGCCGGCGTGGACGGCCGTCAGCGGCGAGGTGAGCGTCGCGCGGCCGATGCCGGCCGAAAAGGGGGGAACCCTCACGAAACTGCCTCCTGCCCGCCCGCGCGGGACCGATTATCCGGACCGGATCGGCGCTGTGATGTTTCGCTACCATGCCATATCCACACCGTCTGTCGAGAGTCAGGGCCTGATCGGAATGTTGGGGTCGACGTCGACCTCCCGGTCGCTATCGAAGCGCAACAGTCGCACCTTGACGACCGCGTCGCCGTCGAGCTCCAGCCGCGCGCCCTCGCAAGTGTCGAACGAGCGACCAAGCGGCGACGCGTCGGCGTCACCGAGCAGCCCGATGACGCTGACCTCGGCGATGCCGCCATGGTTGACGATGAGCAGCGCCTCGCCGGGCTCAATGCGTGAGAGCCAGTAGCGCAGCTGGGCGGTCAGATGAGCCGTCCAGCCCGCGGCGACCGGATTGGTCCGGATCTCCTGCTGCATCGCGGCGAACGAGACATCCCAGGGGAAATCGTTCAGGGAGCCTCCCATCGTGGCCATCGTCCAGTCCTCCTCGTCGACGCTGTGCCCCATCGCGACGGCGGTCTGGACGGCGCGCGGCAACGGGCTGGTGACCACGAGCGCGAACTCGCGGTCGCGGGCGCTGGCATTGCGCGCCCGGGCGACGCCGCGGGCATTGAGGTTATGGCCGGGCTTGTGCCGCTCGGCGTGGCGGCGGATTTCGAGGGTTCTCATCGATGGCGGCATCGTTGATCCTTTCCCGCGACCGTGCGGATCGCTGTTGAGCTCGGCTCATAGTGCCGCCCTTGTGGCGGCTGATCGTTGTGGCCGCCACAGGGGCGGCGCTACGGGTGGGTATCCCATTGGCCGAAGAGGCCACGCAGCGCGCTGGTGACGGTCGACGGCTGTTCCCATTGCATGAAGTGGCCGGAATCCGGGACGATGAACGGTCCGATCAGATCCGGATACGCCAGCCGGCACCGCGCGACGGAGTCGGGCAGGTACGTGACCTCATCCGGACCCAGCATCACGGCGACCGGCTGTTGCACGGGCTGGTCGAGCAGCTCCGGCGCCGACAGCGGGTGCTTGCCGGCGATGATCTCGTAGTCGATGAACGATGTCCGCAGCCGCCGCTCGTCAGCGTAGGGCTCGATCAGCAGATCGAGATCCGGCGACGAGAACGCCCCGGGCGGGCACCACACCCGGTTCGTGTAGAAGCTGGCGACGTAGCGCCGGCGCGCGTCCGGGGTCGGCAGCTCGGCCATCAACCCATCGGCGTCGTTCCCCTGCCGGTCGGCGTAGTCGAAGATTGCCGCGGCCTGCGCCGGTGTGAACTGGCGGATCGATGGCCACTCCGGATGCTCCGGTCGCTCGGGAATGCCGTGGTTCATGAGCAGGAGCCGATCGACGCGGTCCGGATAGGTGTTGGCCATCTGGATGGACACGGCCGCGCCGAGGTCGTGGCCAGTCACGGTGAAGCGGTCCCAGTCGAGGGTGTCGGCCAGCGCGATCATGTCCCTGCCGAACGCCGCCAGGTCGTAAAAATCGTCCGGTGCGTAATCGGATTCTCCGTAGCCGCGCAGGTCGGGCGCGACGACATCGAAGCCGGCTGCGGCGAGCGGGTGCATCACCTTCGCCCAGATCAGGCTGGTGCAGGGGAAGCCGTGCAGCGCCAGCAGGGGGATGCCGCCCGCGCCGAGCCGCCGGACCGCCAGCGCGAAATCCGCGGCGATCGTGACGCGCTCCGCCGGGACAATCGGCGTGCCGTCGGAGAGCGTCTGGACCGGTGTGTCGACCATGGTGGCGCCTTTCTCGAGTCGGGAGGTGCGTGCGCGATCGCGGGACCTGGTCAACTGATGCGCTCCCGTACGGATAGCGGACAGGTTCTCGCCGGGCAGCCGCATAGACTCCCCACAGGCGCTGGCGGATGACCAGCACAGGGCAACGATACACAGCAAACGCGCGGGACGGGAGAACGTCATGACGAACGAGCCACCGCGAGCGGCGGTTCCAGCGGCTGCTTCGCCCGAGAGCCGGGTTGCGGGACAGCCCACGGCGTTTCTTCGGGGAAGCGGTCAATGGCGCGCGCGACGGAATTATTGACAGAAACGTTATGTAACAATCAAGGAACGCAACGTGAGGCCTCGATCGGAATGAACCCGGTCCTCGCGAGGTTATTTGGGCAGCAATGCGCGGTCATGGGCATTTCGGGTCATTGACGTGTCGTGAATTTCCATCAGTATAAGAT
>JAEVYR010000072.1 GCA_023392645.1 Chloroflexota bacterium
GAGTCACGCCTCGATGGGGCGGCACATGCGCTCGATCCTGTCCCCCGAGCGGCGACTGATGGCGAGCGATCTCGTCGAACGACTGCGTGGCATGAAGTTGCTGTCGCTGGCGACCGTCACCCGACGCGGTGAGCCGCGGGTCGGGCCGGTCGACGGGCATTTTTACCGGGGCGCGTTCTGGTTCGGTTCCGCGCCGGACTCGGTCCGGTTCCGCCACATTCGGGAGCGGCCGGCCGTCAGCGCCACGCATCTCGACGGCGAGGCGTTCGCGGTGACGGTGCATGGCGAGGCCGAGATCGTCGACATGGACGATCCCTGCCACGAGGGGTTTCGCGAGCTGTTGATCGCGACCTACGGCGAGGCGTGGTGGCGCGAAGTCGGCGCGTCAGCGATGTTCGCCCGGATCAACGCGCACCGGATGTACGTGTACGCCAACGAGGACGCACCCGGCAACGTGGACGGGTGACAGCTGAAGAGACGGCCCGAAACGGCCGTCACCCGTAGCCCCGCCACGAGGTGGGCGGGGAGCGATATAGTCACCGCGCTTTGCGCACCCCGGCCCGAGTCTTCGGCGTGAGGGGCGCTACTGACGATCCCGCCAGGCGAGGAGGCGCTCCAGGTGCTCCGTGTCGTAGTCGGGACCGTCGATGCCGAGCAGGAGGTGCGTGAAGCCGCCGGCGAGGTAGTCATCCGCCGAGGCGACCCGCTGCGGGTTGATCATCACCTGCCGTTCGATCGTCGCCGGGTTGCGGTCCAGCTTCTCGCACCACTCGTCGAGCACCTTGCTCTTGCGGATCGCTTCATCGGGCGCGGCGATGATGTTCCAGATGTCGGCGTGCTGCGCGACCAGGCGCAGCGTGACCTTCTCGCCGCTGCCGCCAATGAGGATCGGCAGCTTGCCGTTGACCGGACCCGGGTTGAGCTTGCCGAGGCGTTCCTCGATGATCGGGAGGTCGCGGGCGAGATCCTTGAGGCGACTGGCGGCGGTGCCGAACTCGTAGCCATAGTTGAAGTAGTCGCGCTCGGCCCAGCCGGAGCCGATGCCGAGCACGAAGCGCCCGCCGGAGATGTGGTCGATCGTCCGTGCCATATCGGCGAGCAGGTTCGGGTTGCGGTAGGAATTGCAGGTGACCATCGCCCCGAGCATCGGCCGCTCGGTCACCTCCGCCAGCGCGGCCAGCAACGTATAGCACTCGAAGTGGGCACCGTTGGCGTCGCCGCTGAGCGGATAGAAGTGGTCCCAGGTATAGATGGTGTCGACGCCGAGCGCCTCGGCGCGCTTCGCCGCCTCGCGGAACTGTTGATACGAGGCGTGCTGGGGCTTGATCTGGACGCTGACGCGGATCGGATGGGTTATCTCGGTCATGAAATCTCCTGCTTGATAAGGGATTCGTGGGGCTATCGCGCGGCACGCCGCGTGGCGCCGGCCGCATGTCGGGGCCGCCACAGGGGCGGCACTACGGGATGGTCACTCGCATGCGGGTGGACCTGTCGCTGCTCGCGATCCGTTCGCCACCTGCCATCATGGTCGCACAGTGGGGCCGGCCATGGGCGCCCGTCCCTGCTCCGCCGGCGGAGCGTGGTGGCGAATCCGGGCGGCGATGCGGTATCGTCTGGTGCACCGGGCCATGAACGCCCATGTGTTCTCGCACCGCACAGGAGTCCCGCGTGACCTCGACCTCCCCGCAGGTGACCGATCAGCGCGCGCTCGCATCCGTTACCGCCCCGGACAGTCTCGTCGTTCCGGCCGAGGTCCATGCGGACGCGGAAACCCGCAGCTTCGCCAGCCGCATCGCGGCCGGCATCCGTGGCGCGCCGATGGAGCGCCGCTTCCTGTGGCTGCTGTTGCTCCTGTTCGCTGCCAAGGGCGTCATTTTCGCCTACGTCTTTCCGCCTTTCACTGGCCACGACGAGGTCGCCCATTACGCATATCAGAAGGTGCTGATGGAGGAGGGGCGGCTGCCGCTGATCCCGGATCCCGTCGCCTACAACGAGGCGTATCAGTCCGGCGGAAGTCCGACCTTCGACGAGATCCCCGATTCTTTCCAGAAGTACCACCGGTATATGACGCCCGATTGGTTTTACCGGTCGGAAACACCGGATCAGGTGATCCGCACCGTCACCTATCTCGGCGAGTATCTGCCTGCCGGCTGGATTTACACCGCCAACCACCCGCCCCTCTACTACCTGCTGATGGCGCCGGTCTGGTCGCTCACTGACGGCCAGAGTCCGGAATTCCAGCTTTACGCGTTCCGGCTGGCGGCGATCCCGCTGGGGATGCTGACGGTGTTGTTCGCCTACCTCACCACGCGTCGACTCTTTCCCGGCGACACCTTCCTGGCCGTGACGGTACCGGCCTTCGTCGCCTTCCAGCCGCAGATCGCCTACGAAGCGGCGATGCTCAACAACGATATCCTCGCGATCGCGACGACATCCGCCTGCATCTATTTGATCGTCGTGGGCCTGCAGAACCGGTTTACGGTGGGGTTGTGCGCGTGGCTCGGGTTCGCACTCGGGCTGGCGCTGCTGTCGAAGTCGACGGCGGTGATCGTGATGCCAGTGATCGCGATCGCGATGATCCTCCGGCTCGGCTGGAAGCGGATCGGCGCGTGGCTGCCGAAGGGCGGCCTGGTGCTGGCGATCGCGGGCATCGTCTCGGCGCCGTGGTATCTCTACATGCTGAAGACCTATGGCAGCATCTCGGCGCTCGATTACATCCTCAAGCTCCAGTGGTGGAACAACCAGGACGGCGTGACCGCGTCGATTACCGACCAGTTGTTCGATCGCGATTTCGCGTGGATGCGGTGGAAGGAGACATGGGGCGAGTTCGGCTGGCGACTGATCCCGCTCGGCGATTCGCTGCTGCGGGTGCTGTTCTGGCTGACGGCGCTGGTGATAATCGGCCTGGGGGTCTGGGCCGTGCTGGTGGCGGTGTTCCGGTGGCGAGCGCGGTCGGCGTCGTTCTCGCGTTTGCGGGCACTGGCCGGGAATACCGATCGGATCGTGACGGTCAGTCGCTGGCAGGCGATCGGCGTGCTGGCGATGGTCGTCACCTGCATCGTGGCCTATTATGCGGTGCTCCAGTTCGGCACGACCTTCGACCTGACACAGGCACGGTACTACTTCCCGGCGGTCAACGCCGGGGCGATCCTGATCATGCTCGGGTTCCGGATGCTGACGCCGGTGCGCTGGCAGCCGTGGATGCAGACGGCGATCTTCGCCGGGCTGTTCTGGCTCAACGTCATCATCCTGTCGTCCTACGTGCTGCCCTACTGGGAAGCGTTCAGCTGACCAGTATCTCATTCAGTCCGGAGACCCGCGCAGAAGCGGCTGAGCAATCGGACATCCATGAAATGGATGTCATTCCGAGCCGGCGAGGCGCGTTAGCGCCCGAGCCGTGCCGAGGAATCTCCCGGGTGTTCCGCCTGCAACGCGAGAACACCCGGTCCGTGGCTTCGTTGCCCGCTGCTATTGAGGTTGAATCGCACGAACATGCAC
>JAEVYR010000134.1 GCA_023392645.1 Chloroflexota bacterium
GCCTACCCGGTTGAGGGCTCGGACGAGCGCATCGTCGTCGCGACGACCCGCCCGGAGACGATGCTGGGCGACACGGGCGTGGCGGTGCATCCGGACGATGAGCGTTACGCGCATCTCGTCGGCAAGACGGTGCTGCTGCCGCTGGTGAACCGGTCGATCCCGATCGTCGCCGATGAGCACGTCGAGATGACCTTCGGCACCGGCGCCGTGAAGGTGACGCCGGCGCACGATCCGAACGACTTCGAGATCGCCCAGCGCACCGACCTGCCGGCGCTGATCATCATGAACGAGGACGGCACCCTCAACGAGAATGCCGGTCGGTTCGAGGGCCTGACGATGGCCGAGGGCCGCAAGGCGGTGGTGACGGCGCTGGAGGAGGAAGGCTACCTCGTCGGCATCGAGCCGCACGAGCACAGCGTCGGCACGTGCGACCGCTGCGGCGCGGTGGTCGAGCCGCTGCTGAGCAAGCAGTGGTTCGTGGAGATGGCGCCGCTGGCAAAGCCGGCGCTCGACGCCGCCTACAACGGCGACGTGACCTTCGTGCCCGAGCGCTACAAGGGTGTCTACACCAACTGGCTGGAGAACATCCACGATTGGTGTATCTCGCGCCAGCTCTGGTGGGGGCATCAGATCCCGATCTGGTACTGCGACGACTGCGGCGACGTCTTCGCCAGCGTCGAGGAGCACGTCGAATCCTGCCCGTCGTGCGGCGGCTCGGTCCACCAGGACCCGGATGTGCTCGACACCTGGTTCTCGTCCGGCCTGTGGCCCTTCTCGACGCTCGGCTGGCCCGACCAGACCGAGGACCTCAAGCGGTTCTACCCGGGCGACGTGCTCGAAACCGGCTACGAGATCATCTTCATCTGGGTGGCGCGGATGATCTTCTTCGGCATCGAGATGATGGGCGAGGTTCCGTTTCATACGGTCTACCTCCACGGCATCGTGCGCGACGAGCTCGGCGCCAAGATGAGCAAGACCAAGGGCAACGTGATCGACCCGCTCGATGTCTCGCGTGAGTACGGCGCGGACGCGCTGCGCTACACGCTGGTGACGCAGGCGTCGCCGGGCAATGACAGCCGGCTCAGCGAGCAGAAGGTGGAGGCGAGCCGCAACTTCGGCAACAAGCTCTGGAACATGACCCGCTTCGCGCTGCGCGGCATGGAGCCGGACGAAATTGCGATGGGTGCAGACGGTCCGGCGCGGCCGAGTGGCGACCTGGCGATCATCGATCGCTGGATCATCAGCCGTCTCGACGCGCTCACCGAGGACGTGACCGGGCTGCTCGATCGCCATCTCTACGGCGAGGCCGGACGGCATATCTCCGACTTTCTCTGGAGCGAGGTTGCCGACTGGTACATCGAAGCGGCCAAGGTCCGGCTGCGCGACGGCGGCGAGGCGGCGAAGACCGTCGGCCAGGTGATCGCGTTCGTGCTGGAGCGAAGCCTGCGGCTGCTGCACCCGTACATGCCGTTCATCACCGAGGCGTTGTGGCAGCAGCTTCCGCACGAGGGCGACTCGATCATGATCGCGCCGTGGCCCGAGCCCGGCACGCGGGACGAGGATGCCGAGGCGCGGGTCGGGGCGATGATGGAGCTGGTGCGCGGCATCCGCAACGCTCGCACCGAGGCCGGCGTCGAGCCGGCGAAGTGGATCTCGGCGACGATCTTCGCCGGCGATCACCTCGATGCCTTCGAGCGGATGCGGGGCGAGATCGCCTTCCTGGCGCGGATCGACGGCGAGCACATGGAGCTGCGCGACGGCAAGCCCGGCGAGACCGGCAATGCGATTACCGTTGTCGCGGGCGATGTTGTCGCGATTTTGCCGCTGGAGGACATGGTCGATCTTGGCGTTGAGCGCGAGCGCCTGACGAAGGAGCTGGACGAGGTGCGGGCAGAACAGCAGCGCGCCGAGAAGCAGCTCTCCAATGAGTCGTTCGTTTCCCGCGCGCCGGACCACGTCGTGCAGGTCCAGCGTGACCGGCTCGAACGCGCCAGGGAGCAGATCGCGGTGATCGAGCATCGGCTGAGCGCGCTCGATGGGTGAGCCTGGGAAGCCGGTCGAACGCGAGTGGCTCTGCCGCCACCCGGTCGAGGTCGCGTGGCGCCTGATCGGCTGCGCGCTGACGCTGGAGCGCGACGGCGTCATCGTCGGGGGCCGGATCGTCGAGGCGGAGGCCTACGCCGGTCCAGACGACCCCGCCTCACACGCCTCGCGCCTGGCGGTGGCGAAGGAGGCGATGGCTGCCGCACCGGGTTCGGTGTACACCTACCTCTCGTATGGCATCCACCGGATGATGAACATCGTCGCGCACGAGCCTGGCCAGAGCGGAGGAGTGCTGTTGCGAGCGCTGGTGCCGACCGTTGGGTTGGACGCGATGCGCGCGCGGCGCGGCGTCGAGGCGGTCGAGCGGCTGGCTCGTGGGCCTGGCAGTCTCGGCCAGGCGATGGGCATCCAGCTGAACGATCTCGGCACCGACCTGCTCGGCCCCAACGGCTTCTGCCTGCGACATGGCGAGCCGGAGTACCCGGTCTTCGCCGGGCCGCGGATCGGCATCAGCAAGAACGTCGACGCCCCGTGGCGCTTCTTCGAGCATCCGAACTCGTTCGTCTCCGCTCATCGAAAGGGTGCGTCCGTGGATGAGACCGATCTGTGGCGGCTCATACCCTCGACGCCGGAGGAGACCGCGGCCTTCGGCTATCCTCAGGAGAAGACATGGTAGTGCCGCCACTGCGGCGGCCGTTCGTTCCAGCCGTCACGCGGGCGGCGCTGCGCACCCCTTGATCCGAGGCGAACGATGGCGATTCGACGACTGACCGAGGACACGATTGGGAAGATCGCGGCCGGCGAGGTCGTCGAGCGCCCGGTTTCCGTCGTCAAGGAGCTGATCGAAAACGCGATCGACGCCGGCGCGACCCGGATCGACGTCGAGATCGCCGGCGGTGGCTCCGAGCTGATCCGGGTGACCGACAACGGCGCGGGCATGACGCGCGAGGACCTCGCGCTCGCGATCCAGCGCCATGCCACCTCCAAGCTGACCACCTTCGACGATCTCGAAGCGCTGCACACGCTCGGGTTCCGGGGCGAGGCACTGCCCAGCATCGCCGCCGTCTCCCGCTTCTCGATCCGGACCTCGGCCGAGGGCGAGGCGGCCGGCGCGGTGCTCAACTCGACCTTCGGCGCGGCGCCCGCCGTCACGCCGGTTGCCCGCGTCAGGGGCACGGTCGTCACCGTCGGCGATCTCTTCGGCAACGTCCCGGCGCGGCGCAAGTTCCTGCGCCAGCCGGGCACGGAGTCAACCTACATCACCCGCCTGATCAGCGCCTACGCCGCGAATCGCAGCGATATCGCGTGGTCGCTGAATTCCGACGGGCGCAAGGCGATCGCGACGCAGGGCAACGGCGATGATCTCGCCGCCGCCGTCGGCGTCTATGGCACGGAGCTGGGCGACGCCGCGCTGCCACTGTCGTCGGACGCCGACGGCGCGCGCGTCGAGGGCATAGAGGTGTCCGGGTGGATCTCGGTGCCGCGCGTCTCGCGGTCACACCGGCAGAATATGTTCTTCTTCGTCAACGGCCGGCTGATCCAGCACCGCTCGCTCGTCTACGCGCTGGAGGAGGCGTATCACAGCCTGCTGATGGTCGGGCGCCACCCACTGACCATGGTCCGGATCGAGCTCGATCCGCGCGCGGTTGACGTCAACGTCCATCCGACCAAGGCGGAGGTTCGCTTCGCCGATGAGCGCGCCGTGGCCAGGGCCGTGCAGCGAGCGGCGCACGCGGCACTGCTCCAGCAACAGCAGGATGTCCTGCCCGAGGTCGCATTCGAGCGGCCTCAGGGTCCGCCGTCGGTCAACCGAACCTTCTTTGGCGGGACCAGCCCGGAGCTGCCGAGCCATGGCACCTTCGCCCCGCGTCGTGCCGATATCGACGACGAGCCGGCCGGCCCGCAGCCGGAGATCGCTCATCGATCGGGGGTGCCGGTGTTGCGCGTGCTTGGCCAGGTGGGCGGCACCTACATCATCGCCGAAGGGCCTGGCGGCATGTTCCTCATCGATCAGCACGCCGCGCATGAGCGCATCATGTACGAGAAAATTCTCGTGCAGGTGCAGGGCAGCGGCGTCGATCGGCAACCACTGCTCGACCCCCTCGTGATCGATCTCGCTCCGCACGAGCTGGACATCCTGGAGCGCTCGCTCGACGAGCTGCGCACGATCGGGTTCGATCTCGAACCGTTCGGGCAGCAGTCGGTGATCGTTCGCGGTGTGCCGGCGGTCATCGGGCGCGTCGACCTGAAAGAGCGCCTGCACCGGATCCTGGGCGAGCTGGCCGAGGGCGGGTCGGGGGAGTCATGGCTGGATTCGGTCGCGATCAGCGCCGCCTGCCACACGTCGATCCGGGCCGGTCAGGCGCTGTCGCTGGACGAGATGCGGGAGCTGGTGGCGCAGCTGGAGCGCACGCAGCAACCTCGCGCCTGCGGTCATGGTCGCCCGACGATGCTGCACATGTCCCAGGCCGATCTGGAGAAGCAATTCTCTCGGCGGTGATGCCATGCTGGCGCACTGCCTGTCCTGGTCTACGGTCTCCTGGCTGCCGGCACGCCTGGATCTGCTTCGTACCGGCCGCGGCGGCCGTTGAGCCAGACCTGGGCGACATCGCGCAGGTTCTGAAGCGTGTCCCGGATCGGGTTGACCTTACTGCTCGTGCCATAGGACCAGGTGACCGGCAGCACGTCGATGCACAGCCCGAGTCTCCGCGCGATGTAGAGCAGCTCGACGTCGAACGCCGTGACGCGAGCCTGCTTCACCTCGCTTGCATTGCGATAGAGGCGAACCAGCGGCAGGATGCGCTCCCACGCTTCGCGCCGGCCGAACTTGAAGCCGCACTGGGTGTCCTCGATGCCGGGCAACAGGGTTGTGCGCACGATCCAGTTGAAAATGCGGCCCATCAGGTGACGGTATTCCGGTTCGCCGATGCGGATCGATTCCGGACCCTCGCGCGAGCCAATCACGATGTCGGCACCGCCGGCAATGCGGTCGATCGCGGCCAGGAGGGTGGGCAACGGTGTGGCGAGATCGGCATCCATGAAACCGACGATGTCGCCGCCGGCGTCGGCGAGACCGGCCAGCACCGCGCGCGCCTTGCCACCGTGCGGCAGCTCCAGCAGGCGAGCGCTGGGCAGGGACGGGAGCAAGCGTGCGACGATTTCGCGGGTATCGTCGGTGCTGCCGTCGTCGGCAACGATGACCTCGGGGTCGAGCGAGGTGCCGGCCAGAAACGCGGCGATCGCCTCGATGGTGTCGGCGATCCGGCGGGATTCGTTGTATACAGGGATGACGATCGACACGCGGACTGGCTGCTCGCCGGCGGGGACGGTGGAATGTTGTCGCTGCAAGGGGCGCACGCTCCCGATCGGCGGTCGGTCGAATCGACCTGAAGTCTAGCACGCGACCCGGCGGAATCCGGGGGAACGGAGCGCGCCATGAAGCCGGTACTCTATCTCTATCGTTCGTGAACGTCGTGCCGCAATGCGGCGGCCGCGCTCGGGGAGCGCGGGGTGAGTCACGAGGTGCGGGAGTTCTTCAAGGAGCCATTCACGCGGGACGAGTTGACCTCGATTCTGGAGCGCGCCGGGATGCAGCCATCGGAGCTGGGCTCGAAGCGCAGCAGTGTCTATCGAAACGAGCAACTGGGAGACC
>JAEVYR010000311.1 GCA_023392645.1 Chloroflexota bacterium
GCAGGAGGCTCGGGAGCTGGCGAAACGGCTGCAGAGAACCCAGCACGGCGTTGCGGCGCCGACCCGCGACGAGGCGAGGGACGCATCAACGAAGATCTCCGCCGCGCTGGACGAGACGCGGCGGATACGCCGCAAGCGACAGCCGCAGCCCCAGCAGGTGCAGCATCGGCGCCCGCTTCGCGCCGGTGATCGCGTTCGCGTGCAGTCGCTCGACATGACCGGCGATGTCTTGTCGGTGGATGGCGAGAACGTGACGGTTCAGCTCGGAGCGCTGAAGACGCGCGTGCCGCTGTCGGACGTCGAGCGAACGGTTGGGGGAGGCGGCGAAACTCCCGAATCCCGGCGAGCGGAGAGCGATCGGTACGACACGCCGAAACCGTCGATGAATGTCTCGGTCGAAACCGACCTCCGAGGTATGCGCGCGGCCGAGGTGGAGCAGGATCTGGAGCAGTACCTCCATGACGCCTATCTGGCCGGGTTGCCCTGGGTGCGCATCATCCACGGCAAAGGCACGGGCGCGCTGCGGAAGGTCGTCCGCGATGTGCTGCAGGACCACCCGGTCGTCGAACGAAGCGAGACCGCGAAGCAGAACGAGGGCGGCGACGGCGCCACCGTCGCCTACCTCCGCGGCAACGCCTGATACGCCGACCCGCCCAGGCATCCGACCGCCGTAGCGGCGTCGTGCGCGCGCACCGCATCGAGGCGACCGCGGTTCACCGCACGCAATGGCGCCTCGGATTGCCGGAAGGTCGTCAGCGGCGACCTCGGCCGCCTTTTCGCGGATTGTCCGCAGTCGGTGGACGCACCGCCAGGTTGCCGCTACAGGGAATCGATGAGCCTGGGCGGCTCCCGGTTCACGCTGTCGCGGCGAGCTGGCCAGCCTCCAGGGCATCGAGCACGAGATCGAGCGCGTCCTGCCAGGTGTCGCCCAGCCGCAGGAGCCGCAACCGGATCGTGTTGCGGGTGATCTTTATCGCGTCGCCCAGCCTGCGCTCCAGCCGGCCAGTATCGATGGCCGCCGTGTCGACCGGGCGCAGGATGATCTCGCGCTCGCGCTCCACCACCGAATCCAGCCCCAGCGCCTCTGCTCGTATCCGCAACCGGATCAGCGCCATCAGATGCTCGATTTCGACCGGCGGGTCGCCGAACCGGTCGGCCAGCTCGTCCCACAGCTCGTCGACCTCGCCGAGCGTCGTGACGCTGGCGATGCGCCGGTAGAGCTGGAGTCGCAGCTCCGTGTCGGGCACGTATTCTTCCGGGATGAGCGCCGTCAACGGGAGATCGAGCGTGATCGGCCCGCTTTCCACCACGGGCTTGCCCGATCGGATCTCGTCGATCGACTGGCTCAGCAGCCGCATGTAGAGATCGTACCCAACCGAGCCAATGTGTCCGCTCTGCTCGGCGCCGAGGATGTTCCCCGCACCGCGAATCTCGAGATCGCGCATCGCGACGCGGATTCCTGCACCCAGCTCGTTCGCCTCCTGGATGACTTCCAGCCGCTCCAGCGCTTCGGGCCGCAACGCCTTGTGCGGCTGATAGAGCAGGTACGCGTAGGCGCGCACATCGCCGCGTCCCACGCGCCCGCGAAGCTGGTAGAGCTGGGTCAGCCCGAGCGTGTCGGCGTTGTCGATGATGATCGTGTTGACGTCCGGGTTGTCGACGCCCGACTCGATGATCGTCGTCGCCAGCAGGATGTCGAACTCTTTCCGGTAGAACCCGAGCATCACCTCTTCCAGCACCTTCTCGTCCATTTGGCCATGGCCAACGCCGATGCGGGCCTCCGGCACGATTCGGCGGATGCGCTCGGAAAGTATGTCGATGTCGTGCACCCGGTTGTGGATCACGTAGATCTGCCCGCCGCGATCCATCTCGCGCATGATCGCCTCGCGGATGAGGTGATCGGATACCGGCGAAACGAATGTCCGAATCGGCAGGCGCGACTGCGGCGCCGTCTCGATCATGCTGATGTCGCGGATGCCCGCCAGCGAGAGATGGAGCGTGCGGGGAATCGGCGTCGCCGAGAGCGTGAGCACGTCGACCTCGATCCGGAGCTGCTTGAGGAACTCCTTGTGCCTGACGCCAAATCGCTGCTCCTCGTCGATCACGACGAGCCCGAGGTCCTTGAATTTCACGTCCTTTTGCACCAAGCGGTGCGTGCCGATGACGATGTCGACCTTGCCGGCTTCGAGGTCATCCAGAACGACCGCTTGCTGGGCGCCGCTGCGCAGGCGCGAGAGCATTTCGACCCGCACCGGGAACGCGGCAAGCCGCTCGCGGAAGGTGTTGTAGTGCTGCAGCGCCAGCACGGTCGTCGGCACCAGCACGGCGACCTGCTTGCCGGCATTGACCGCCTTGAACGCGGCCCGCATGGCGATTTCGGTCTTGCCGAAGCCGACGTCGCCGCAGACGAGCCGGTCCATCGGCGTCGGCGATTCCATGTCCTCCGTCACGGCCTCGATCGCGGCGGTTTGGTCGCGGGTTTCCTTCCACGGGAACGATTCGGCCAGCTCGATGTCCCAGCGAGTGTCGGGAGGGTAGGCGATACCGTGGCCGGCTTCGCGGCGGGAGTAGAGCTGGATCAGCTCAAACGCCATCTCGCGGACCGCCCGGCGCACGCGGCGCTTGGCGCGGTTCCACTCGCCCGACCCGAGCCGGTTGAGCGTCGGTGACTGCCCGCCGCCGCTGTAGCGGGTGACGCGGTCGCTTTGGTCGATCGGCACATAGAGTTTGTCGCCGCGATCGAACACCAGCAGGAGGTACTCGCGCTCGACGCCGCCGGTCTCCATCCGCACGAGCCCCGCGAACTTCGCGATGCCGTGGTCGATGTGGACGACATGCTCGCCTTCGACGAGGTTCTGCGCGAACGCGCGGTGCTCGGCCATGCTGCGCTTCGTCACGCGGCGCGTGCGCTTCCGGAACCCGAACAGCTCGAGATCGGTCCAGACGCCGATCGTGCCTCCTTCCCAGACCCAGCCGGCATCAAGACCCGATGGTCGGACTTCGACCGTGCCGGGCATCAGCGGCGCGGACCTGGAGCCGGGTTTGCCGAGGTCACGACGAGGACAGAGGCCGCGCTCCTCGAGCAGCTCACTGACGCGGTCCACCTGGTCGGTGGCGATGGTGATTCGCCAGCCTTCACCCAGTCTGGTCTTGAGATCGTCGGCCATCTCATCGAGCCGGCCGGCGTAGACGGGCGGGTTGCCGAGAGCCGACGCGCTGAGCGCCGTACCCGATTCGCCTTGGCCGAGCAGGAGCCTGGGATGCGGCGCGATGCGATCCCGCGCGACCGACCATGGTGTCGTCGGTTGCAGGATTTCCGCCGGCATCTCGCCGTTCCGGATCAGCGACGCTTCCAGCTCGACGGCCTGTCCCTCCCACTGGCTGGCGGCGAGGTCGATCGCCGCCGGCGAATCGAGCACGATGATGGACTCGGGGGGCAGGTAGGCGAGCAGCGTATCTTCCGGCTCGGTGATGTAGCCGGCGAGGAGATCCGGCGCGGGCGGCACACCACCGCTCTCGATCACCGCGAGCTGGCGCTCCCAGTCGTCCCGCACCTCGTCGCGCAGCGTCACGGCGTCGATCTCGCGCAGGCGCGGGTACGCATCCTTCAGGCGCCAAAGCGGCAGGTCCAGCGTCGGCAGGATCGTCACCTCCTGGAGCCGATCGCGCGAGCGCTGAGTGTGGATGTCGAAGGTGCGGATGCTCTCCAGGTCAGTATCGAAGAGATCGAGCCGTACCGGCATCTCCATCGCCGGAGGGAAGACGTCGATCAGGTCACCGCGTACCGCGAACTGTCCCGGTTCCTGCACCATCGGCGACCGGCGATATCCGATGCGATTCAACCATGCCTGGAATGACTGCGTGTCGATCGTGTCGCCCGGCTGGAGTCGTCGGGTGGCATCCGCCAGCTCGCTCGGCGTGATCAGCCGGTGCAGCAGGCTCGTGACGGGGGCGACGATGACGCTGCGGCGCCCGCCGGCCGCGATGTCGTCGAGTAACCCGAGCCGCCGGATGCGCACCTCCGGATCGTTGGCGAGCTGGTCGTAGGGATGGCCGTCGGATGCCGGCCAGACGTCAACGTCGGTGTCCGGATCGGTGTACTCGCCGAGAATCGTCGCGAGATAGTGGGCGCGTTCGATGTTCGACGTCACGATGAGCATGGTCCGGTCGACGCCGTCGATCGCAGCCGCGGCCAGCAGTGGCCGCACCGCGTCGGCAAGATCCTCGATCGCGACGGTCTCGCCCGCGGCGAGCGATGCACGCATGTTCCCGATCAGCGGCAAGGCCGCGACTTCGTCGAGGATGTGGGGCAGTGTCACGAGCGTCTCCCGGATCGAGTGTGTGGTTGGGCGGGCAGGGCGAATACCGGACCGGATCATCCGGACCGTTGTCCCGCGCGAGCGCGCACCCTCTATGGTAGCGGTATCGACACGATCGCGCGATGCCGCTGCACCTTGGTGGTAGGATGCCGCTATGAGAGCGGACGCGTGGCGTCGTCGTGAAAGCGCGTTTCTGGCATGACGCAGGACAGGGAAGAGCGGTTGCGGGCGATGTTGCGCGAAATGGGTTCGGTCGTGGTCGCTTTTTCGGGCGGCGTCGATTCGACCTACCTGCTCAAGATCGCCCATGACGAGCTCGGTGAGCGTTGCGTGGCGGCCAGCGGGCTGTCGGAAACATACGCGCCGGAGGAAATGGCGGAGGCGAAGTCGCTGGCTCGCGACATGGGCGTGCGGTACGAGCTTCTCGCGACGATGGAGCTCACCGATCCCCGCTATGCCGATAACACGCATCAGCGGTGCTTCTTCTGCAAGCAGGAGCTCTACGGCAAGCTGACCGAGTTCGCCGAGAGCGAGGGGCTCGCGGTCGTGATCGACGGCACCAACGCTGACGACCTCGACGACTTCCGGCCCGGGCTCCGCGCCGCGCGCGATCTCGGTGTCCGCTCGCCCCTGCAGGAGGTCGGGTTCACCAAGGACGAGATCCGCGAGCGGTCGCGCGTCCACGGGTTGCGCACGGCTGAAAAGCCGGCCGTGGCCTGCCTTTCTTCGCGATTTGCCTACGGCGCCCCCATCACCCAGGAGAAGCTCCTGCAGGTGGCGCGGGCGGAGTCGGCGATTCGGGTGCTCGGGTTTCGGGGGTTCCGCCTGCGCCACCACGGTCGCCTGGCGCGCCTCGAATTCCTCCCCGAAGACCTCGATCGCGCCTTCGCCAACCGGGAAGCGCTTTCCCGCGCCGT
>JAEVYR010000323.1 GCA_023392645.1 Chloroflexota bacterium
TGGCGCACCCCAGACGCTTCGATATTCGACGGACCACGTTACCACCTTCAGTTGCCTCCTCGCTGTACTCGCCTGGACTCGGGATCAATCATGTCGACTCTCCCCGCTACACAACCTCCTCCCCCGAGCGCTGCCGTCAGGCGGGAGAGCAGTTGGTCTTCCATTCGCAATCACTGGCAGGAATATCTGTATATTTCACCTTTCTTCATACTCTTCGGCGTGTTCTTTGCCTACCCGATCGTGTGGGCGTTCATTCTGAGTTTCCAAAAGTGGGACGGAGTCACCCCGGCGACCTGGGTAGGATGGGATAACTACCAATTCGTGCTCAGAGACCCGGTTACCCGCCAGATGTTCTTCAACACCGCCAGGTATCTCATATTTATCGTACCGCTTGGGGTGTTCCTGCCGTTTGTCCTGGGGGTGGTGCTCAACCAGTCCTTCCTCCGGCTTCGCGGTGTATTTCGCACCTTGATCTTCATCCCGACCGTGAGTTCCCTGATCGGTGTCGGCATTGTCTGGAAACTCCTGTTTGGTGGGAAGAACGGCTGGCTGAACGCGCTAGTCGCCCACGTTGGCCTCGGACCGCTCGATTGGCTCAAGGATGCGGTGCTTGCCCAGGTGCCGATCATCTCTCTCACGATCTGGGGGTCAATCGGTTTCTCGACACTCATCGTGCTTGGCGGGTTGCAGGCGATTGACAATGATATCTATGAAGCCGCCAGGATCGATGGAGCATCGGCTTTCAACATCTTCTGGAAGATCACGCTTCCGCTCATGCGCCCAATCATGGTGTTCCTGCTCATCACCTCCACCATCAGCGTGATGACTATGTTCAGCCAGCCGTACATTGTGACCGAAGGTGGTCCATCCAACGAAACGCTAACCCCATTGCTGCACATCTACCGGATTGGCATTGGCAGTACAGGTGCCGCTCGAATCGGCGACGCATCCGCGCTGAGCTTCATCCTGAGCGTAACGATGATCATCGTGATAGTGATCCAGTTCCTCATCACAAGCCGCCGGCGGGAGAACGCGTGATGGTTTCCGACACTCAATTCAGTAGTCGCGACGCCTCGGCATTCGCGCCTGGGACGGCGAGAGATGCGAGATGGGTCCACATGCGTCACTACCTGGCAAACCTCGTGCTTTACTCAATCCTCGTCGCCGTCGCGATCCTTTGTATCGCCCCCTTCTACTTCATGATATCGGGCTCACTGATGGACCGCGGCGAGATGTTCAAGATCCCTCCACGATTGTGGCCCGCCACCCCGATATGGGAAAACTTCCGCACCATTTTCGTCGATTACAACTTCCTCACTTATCTGCGAAACAGCGTCATCGTCGCTGTGGCACAGACAACCGGCACGCTGTTCTTCTGTTCGCTGGCGGGTTACGTATTCGCGAAGCGACGCTTCCCGGGACGGGACGTGTTGTTCATCCTCGTTCTGATCACGGCGGCCATGCCGAGCGGACAAACCACCATCATTCCCTTCTACCTGATGATGGTGCAGTTCGGATGGGTCGATACCTTTTGGCCGCTGATTGTGCCGTGGTGGGCGCCGCCGTTGAGCATCTTCCTCATGCGTCAGTATATCCAGGCCGGCATACCGGATGAGCTAATCGATGCAAGCACGCTCGAAGGCTCCGGGATCTTTGGCACCTATTGGCGTATCGTCCTGCCACTTTCCATTCCTGGTCTCGTCGTCATCGGATTGATGCAGTTCATCTCCGTGTGGAATGAATTCCTCTACGGATTACTCGTGCTCAAGTCTGACCACATGCGTACAGCAACTTTGGCCATTGCCGAACTCTCCACCCGAAGCCAGGCCGCTACGCTCTATGGCCCGCTCTTCGCCGGCATAGTGGTAGTCACGATTCCCACAATCACGCTGTATTTCATTTTTCAGCGGCGCCTGACGTCCGGTATCCTCTCCGGCGCGCTCCGAGGATGACGTTCAGCCACCGGAACGACGTCATGGCAACTTTGCGCGACACCGACAGGCTAGCAGCCCGACACGGCGGAGGAATGGCGATCGACCAAAGCGTACAGCGACCATCTAGACCATCGAAATGCACGCTTCGGGGAACTTACCCGCCACGCATGAGGCACATACTCCTATGAAGATCACCGATATCACGGTCGAGACGGCGATCGTGCCGGTCGCGCATCAGTTCGTCTGGCGCAAGGGCCTACCCGGCTCCGGCACCGAGAACGACACCATCCGCATCGTCATCGAAACCGACGAGGGCGTCACCGGCGAGGCGCACGGCTCGCACGGCGCCATCATGCGCGACATCGTCGACCGTCGCCTCCGCCCCGATCTCGTCGGCCGCGATCCGCTGATGAAGGAAGAGCTCTGGAAACGCGTCTGGGAACTCGATCGCCTCGAGGAGATCCCGATCTACGGCCTCGGCCTGGTCGACATCGCCCTGTGGGATCTCACCGCCAAGGTGGCCGGGCTGCCCCTCTACAAGCTCCTCGGCGGCTACCGCGACCGCATCCCCGCCTATGCCAGCACCGTCACCTACGGCAGCATCGAGGAGTTCCTCGACATCGCCGACCAGTGTCTCGAAGCCGGGTTCCGCGCGATCAAGCTCCACGCCTGGGGCGACCCAAAGGTCGACGCGAAGCTGGGCCAGGCGCTCCGCGCGCACGTCGGTCCGGACATCGAGCTGATGTACGACGGCTCGGCCGGATTCGACCTCCTCGACGCCATTTACGTCGGCCGAGCGCTCGGCGAGGCCGGCTTCCTCTGGTACGAGGAGCCGATGCGCGAGTTCAACATCGACGCCTACCGCCGGCTCCACGACAAGGTCGACATCCCGCTGCTCTCGGGTGAGACCTCGGATGGCGCGCACTACAACATCGCCGATTTCATCGCCAACGACGCCTGCGACCTGGTCCGCACCAGCACCCACTACAAGGGCGGTGTGACCGGCGCGATGCGGATCGCGCACCTGGCCGAGTCGTTCAACATGCGCGCCGAAGTGCATGGCGGGGGGCTGCCCAACCTGGCCATCGCCTGCGCGATCCCGAACACGACCTACTACGAATCGCTCGTGCGCACGAACCCGATCATCGTCGAAGACGGCATCGGTCCGGACGGCTGCATCTCGCCGCCCGACGTGCCCGGCATCGGCTGGGAAACTGCCGCTGGGTAACACAGCGAAGCCCGTGGGCGGCGCGACGTTCCGTCCACGGGGGTTCCTGGATCGGTCGATTCGGACCCGCGGAGCCTCGTTCCCGGGTCGCACGAACCTCTGGAACGCTGGCGTGGTTCTTGCTCGAAAGGTGCCTGACAGTCACCTGCAACAGGCTCCTCCGCTCCGGCAAGGATCGTGACCCATGGCTGATGTCTGGCACCAAATTCCGGGCTTCCTGCGCTCCCCCAATATCTCCGGCGACTGGCGCCTCTACGAGGTCGAAAACCGCGCCGCCGACCCCGAGCACAGTATCGAGACCGCGATGGCGCGGATCGCGCCGTGGCGCGACAAGGTGTTGATCGATGTCGGCGCCGGCACCGGCTACCACCTCGAGCGCTTCCACCGGGACGCCGCCCACGTCATCGCCGTCGAGCCGGATCCGACCCTCCGCATCGAGCTGATGCAGCGGATCGCCGCCAATCAGCTCGTGCGCACCTCCGTGATCGGCGCCAGCGCCGCCGCGATCCCACTCACCGACGACTCTGTCGACATCGCCCATGCCCGCTTCGCCTACTTCTTCGGTCCGGGCAGCGAGCCGGGCATCGCCGAGCTGGAACGCATCCTCAAACCGGGCGGCACGATCTTCATCGTCGACAACGATCTTCGCACCGGGACCTTCGCCTCGTGGATTCAGGAAGCCTACGGTCGCGACCATGATGACCCGGACGAGATTGAGGGCTTTTGGCAGGCGCAGGGGTTCGCCATCGAGCGCCTCGCCTCGTGCTGGCGCTTCGAGAATCGCGACGACCTCGAGCGCGTCGTCCATCTCGAGTTTCCCGACGAGCACGCCTCCCGCTTCGTCGCCGACCATGAGGGACTGGAGATCGACTACAACCTCCTCCTCATCCACAAGACGCTGCCCCGCTGACGATCCCGATGGCCGGGCGTCCATCACGCGTGTATCAGGGCCGGACGTATGCCGGCCCTGATATCGTGACACGCCACCGCGACATTGGCCCTTCCGGTCAATACAGCGAATTGATCCCGGTTGGCACATTGTGGGTGAGAGATGCGACGTTCACGCAGGAGGTGACAGCATGAACCACGACCAGCTCGTTCGCAACGCCAAAGCCGGCGATACCGGCGCTTTCACCGAGCTGGTCCGCCGCTACCAGGCGATGGCATTCGGCTCCGCCTACGCCCGCGTCGGCGACTTCCACCTCGCCGAAGATCTCGCCCAGCAGGCGTTTGTCGCCGCCTGGCGAAGTCTTCCCACGCTCAAGGACCCCGCTCGCTTCGGCGGCTGGCTGCGGCGCATCGTCCAGTTCGAATGCGCGCATCTCCTCCGCGACCGCCCCGCCGCCACGCAGCCGCTCGACGACGCGCGCCGCGCGACTGCCAGCGATGACCCGGTCCGCTCCGCCGAGCGGCGCGAGGGATTCGATCGCGCCCTGGCCGCCGTCAACCGACTGCCGCAACCCGAGCGCGAGGTGACGATCCTCTTCTACCTGCACGACCACTCACAACGGCAGGTGGCGAACTTCCTCAACCAGCCCGTCACCACCGTCAACAACCGCCTGCGCTCGGCTCGCGCCCTGCTCAGGCAAGGAGACCTGCTCACCATGGCCGACGATGCCCTCAACGACCACAAGCTCCCCGAAAGCTTCGCCACCCGTGTCGGCGAGATCGTCCGCGCGCAGGGCCGCGTGATCGATGCGCGTTTCCCCGCGGACCAGCGCCCTCGCGTGCTCAACGCCCTCACCGTCACCGACGACAGCGCCGGCCCCGCGATCACCGTCGAGGCGATCCAGCACCTCGACGACGACCTCGTCCGCTGTATCGCACTGACCAACGACGCCTTCCCGCTCGAAGCCGGGCTCCGTATCACCGACACCGGCGGCCCGATCGGCATCCCGCTCACCGACGCCGCGATACGGCAGGTGACGGCCAGCCTGCGCGTGAGCGCGCCGGTCACCGAAACGATCGCGACCGGCATCAAGGCGATCGATCTCCTCGCGCCGCTGCCCCGGCGCGGTCGTGTCGCCCTCGCCGGCGACATGCAAACCGGCAAGATGGTGCTCGTGGAAGAGCTGATCCATCGCCTCGCCGGCGCCGATTGCGAGCTGTCGCTGCTCGTTTTCGTCGAGACGTCGAAGGAGGTCGCCGTCATCCAGGAGCTCGACTACCGCACCTCCGTAAACGTCGAGGCGGTCTACCTGCCGGTCAAGGACCCCTCGCCGGCGGCACTGGCCGAGGTCACGGTCGAGCTCGATGCCGTGATCTCCCTCTCGCGCGATCTCGCGAAGCAGGGACTCTACCCGGCGATCGACCCGGCCACATCGACCTCCCGATTGCTCGATGCGGTCATCGTCGGCGAAGCGCGCGTCGAAACGGCCCGGCGCGTCCGCGAAACGATCGCCTCGGGCGATGGAGAATCAGCCCGCCTCGTGCGCGCCTATCTGACGCAGCCATTCTTCGTCGCCGAGGCGTTCACCGGCCGCGCCGGCAAGGACGTCGCGCCAGATGAGAGCGTCCACGATCTCCAGTGGATCCTCGTGGGCGAGCACCCGCACCTCACCGCGGGCGATCTTTTCATGACCGGGGCGCTCCAGGATGCAATCGACCGGCGCTGACCCGTCACACGCGAACCTTCGTACGGGCGGGGCTCATCCCACGCCTCGCTCATTGGCACGATCGGTGCGAAACGTTCCATCTGACTTCACAGAATCAGGCGGGAGGTTCGCGATGGAGGCAGCCGACAAGCGACCGTTCGACATCGACGTCGTCATGGACCGCATCCGCAAGGCGGTCGAGCCGTTCCCGAAGGCGGCTATGTTCGAGTTGCGCGACGACGGCTTCGCCACGCCCTTCGAGCAGCTCGTCGCCTGCATCCTCTCGATCCGCACCCGCGACGAAACCAGCCTCGTCGCTGCCCGCCGCCTCTTTGCCGAGGCGCGTACGCCCGAGGCACTCGCCGCGATGGATCTTAACGAGATCGACGCCGCCATCGACGACGTCACCTTCCATGAGCGCAAGGCCGGGCAAATCCGCGACATCGCCGTCGTCGTACGCGACAACCATGACGGCAAGCTGCCCTGCGACCCCGACCTGATGCAGTCGTTCCCCGGCGTCGGACCCAAATGCGCCAACCTCGCCGCCGGGGTCGCCTGCGGGGTCGAGCGCATCAGCGTCGACATCCACGTCCACCGCGTCACCAACCGCTGGGGCTACGTCGCGACGAAGACGCCCGAGCAGACGATGGTCGCGCTGGAGAAGAAGCTTCCCCGTCGATTCTGGATCGAGATCAACGAGCGCCTCGTTCCCTTCGGCAAGCACATCTGCACCGGCGTCCGCCCGAAATGCTCCACCTGCCCCGTCCTCGACATGTGCCGGCAGGTCGGCGTGACGGAGCACCGGTGACCCCGAACAGAGCCGTTCCTTCGCCACAATGAAACAGACACAGAAGGGGCACGCTGAAGACCTGGGCCCTATGAGAACTTCGAACCGACAACCTCGTTCGCAGCTTCGACATCCAGCATGATGCCCTTGAACTCGTGCTCGAGGCCATTGAGATCGATGGGCTCGAAACTGTCGAGCATTGTTCCCTCGACGTTGAGAACGAAGCCGGCAAGGGCCACCTTATCTCCTATGGACAAGCGCTCGCGGAGCTGGCCAGTCGAGCGCGTCGCCGGAGTACCGATCGAGCCATGATCCACGACGGGAGGTCGGGATGACCTCCCGTTCGTTCCGATGCTTCTGGCGAGACGCTGGTGCCGCCATCCAGCCCCGAATGCCATCGGTCCACGATGCCTGCCAACATCAACGCCCGACGAGGCCCGATCGCCGCGTCGCCACGCCGGCGACCAGCGCCAGCAGCGCCGCGCCGGCGACCATCGCCGTGGCGCCGTCGCCCCAGCCCATGGGACCGGTGCCGGTGGTCGGCAGTTGCGTCACCGTGCCGCCGCTCGACTGGTCGTCACCGGTGTCACGGCCCGTATCGCCGGCGTGGCTCAGGTACCACTCGCAGGCGACCTGGTCGCCAGGGAACGCGGTGAACTGGATGCCGAGCGTTTTGCCGCCGGGCTGCACCTCGCCGTCGACGTAGGCGAGATCCATTGCCTCGCCGTTGCTGGTGCAGGACACCGCGTAGCCGGTGACCGCGCCGTATGGATCGGAGTCGAGCAGGATCCCAACCTCAACGGTGGCGCCGTCCGGACTGGTCGCGAACTGGTCGAGCGGGAAGCTCACCAGCCCGTCGCCGCCGGTGTCGCCGGTCGCGACATTGCCCGTGTTCGGATTGGCGGCGATGAACGCGACGTCCACCGCGGGCTCGGTGCAATCGTCGGCATCGATCGATGCGCCATCGAGGTTCGGCGGGCAGATCGATACGCCGTTGACCAGCGCGCCGGGCCCAACCGGCGCCATCGGCGTCGCGTTTCCCTGTGCCGATGCGCCCATCACCATGAACAACGCGGACAGCACCGCGACAATACTGACAAGAACCCGAAATATGAGCCGTGGCATGAATCAACTCCCGTGCATAGTGGCTCGGCTCGATGCAGGACCCCCCCGGGGCCGACCATTGGCCAGCAACTCGGCTCCCGTCTGCAACGCGTGATGGCGCGGATCGGTTTCTCACAATATGGGTCCGAAACCGATCGGGCGGGCGCTTCGCTAACGCATCAGCACCGGCGACGTGAAATCGAGGATGTCGGGTTTCAGCGAAGCTGGCCGGCGACCCGCAGCAGTGCGCCCGCATGGGGCGTCAGCGCGGCCGGCAGGCTGGCGCCGGAACGCGCCCGCTCGCCCAGCACGTCCCGCCGGGCAAGATCGAGCGTCAGCTCCACCAGCGCCGGGTAGCGC
>JAEVYR010000360.1 GCA_023392645.1 Chloroflexota bacterium
GCGGGCGGCGCCGCCGCCGACGCGGCCGTGGCCGCGTTTCACGATTTCGAGGGCCTGCTGGTGGTCGACAATTTCGAGCACGTCGTCGATGCCGCGCCGGTGATCGCGACGCTTCTGGAGGGTTGCCCCGCCCTGACCGTGCTCGTTACCAGCCGCTCGCCGATGCAACTCTCCGGCGAACATCTCTATGCCGTGCCGCCGTTGTCGCTCCCACCTGGCCCGGGGCTTGCCGATCTCGAGCGCGTGCGCCAGGCGCCGGCCGTACGGCTGTTCATGGACCGGGCCCGGGCACGTCGCCACACCTTTGCCCTCACCCCGGAGAACGCCGACACGATCGCGGCCATCTGCGCCGCGGTCGACGGGCTGCCGCTCGCGATCATGCTGGCGGCCGCCCACGTCGACATGATGTCTCCCGATACCCTGCTCGCTCGGCTCGACCAGAAGCTGCCCCTCCCCCGTGGCGCCCCGACCGACGCGCCAGATCGCCACCGGTCAATGCGAAGCGCCATCGCCTGGAGTCATGACCTGCTTGACGAATCCGCCCAGCGGGCATTTCAACGCCTGTCCGTATTCATTGGCGGATTTACCTTCGATGCCGCCGCGGCCGTGATCCGCACCGGCGATCCGCTGGACACGATTGGCACCCTTGTCGCCAACAGCCTGCTGACGATGACGGAGACCGCCGACGGTGGCACTCGCTACGCGATGCTGGAGACGATTCGGGAGTACGGTCTCGAACGGCTTGCCGCCAGCGGAGACGAGTCGACCGCCCGCGACCGGCATGCGGAGTACTTCCAGTCGGTGGCAGACTGGAGCGACTGGGCATTCTTCATGGTGCCGTCGGAGGGAGGTCCGCGGCTGGTACGACTGGAGGCGGAGACCGCCAACATTCGGGCGGCGCTCGGTTGGCTGCGCCAGTGCGGGAACCACGTCGCACTGCTGCGGATGGCGGGCAGCCTGGGAAGCCTCTGGGTTCCGATCGGGCACCCTCGTGAGGGCAAGGAGTGGATCGAGCCCGCGCTCGAAGCGGCGTCGGACGCGCCGGACGCCGTCCGCGCGAAGTCGTTGGCGATCCTCAGTTGGTGCGTCAATACCGCGGGCGATCCCGAGCGCGCGTTCCGGCTTGCCGAGGCGAGCCTCGCGATCTGGCGCAGGCTTGACGATCCGCTCGGCCTTGGTCAGGCGCTGATCCTCAGTGGCGTCCCGGCCTATCGGATGACGGGGCATCATCGAGAGTCCGAAGTTCGCCTGACGGAAGCGCTGGCCGTGTTCGCGACACTCGATGATCCTGATTGGGTGCCCAATGCCCGCGCTACGGTGACGTGCGAGCTTGGGCAACTGGCGATGCGGCAAGGCGATGTCGTGCAAGGGGAGCGCTTTGTTCGCCAGGCGCGCGAACTCGAGTGCTCGGGCGGGTACGACATTGGGGAGAGCCACATTTACGGCACCGTGATCCAGTTGGGACTGGCCGACATCGCGCGTATGCACGGCGATCCCGCCACGGCGCTCGGGCTGTATCAACGCGGGCTCGCCTCGGGCCGGCGGTATCGCAACGTCCGGGGGACATGCCAGGGACTGGCGGGCGTCGCCGCCTCGCTCGCCGCGCTGGGCAATCACACCGAAGCGGCGCGAATCTTCGGCGCGTGTGAAGCGCTCAACGACGCGCTCGGGTTCGAATTTTGGCGCGAGGTCTTCAATCGTCAGCGCGCTCTCGGGCTGCCGGAACCGTGGCTGGACGCGGGTGCGTCGTTCGGCGATTTCCAGGGACTGCGGGCCGCGCTCATCGATCTTCCCGCGCTCGATCCGATCGCCAACCCCCGAGCGTCGGTCGACGCCTGGGCCGAAGGGAGGACGTTGCCGCTGGCCGTCGTGGTGTCGAAGGCGCTGGCCGCCGCGCCGGATGCGCGGGCGCCAGCGACCGACGCCGCGCCGTTCGGACTGAGCCCGCGCGAGCTCGAAGTGCTCCGGTTGCTCGTCGACGGCGACAGCGACGGCGAGATCGCGGGCAGGTTATTCATCAGCCGGCGTACGGCGGCCACCCATATCGCGCACATTTACGCCAAGCTCGGCCTGTCCTCCCGCGCCGCGGCCGCTGCCTGGGCGGTCAGGAACGGACTGGCCTGAGCCGGCGGGCGATCCCCGGATTCGAACCTACTTGACCGCGCCGGCGGTGAGGCCGCGCACGATGTAGCGCTCCAGCATGACCGAGACGACGAGCAGCGGCACCACGGCGGCGGTGGCGATGGCGGCCATCGACCAGAATTTCACGCCCTGGCTGCTTACCTGCGTCGCGATCAGCAGCGGCAGCGTGTAGGCGCTCTTCGAGGTGAGCACCGCCGCGAACAGGTATTCGTTCCAACTGAAGATCACCACGAGGATGAACGACGCCACCATGCCCGGCGCCGCGATCGGGACCGCGATGCCCAGGAACGCACCGATCGCGGTGTTGCCGTCGACCAGCGCGGCCTGTTCCAGCTCGATCGGCAGGCTGTTGAACTGGTCGCGCATGATCCAGATCACGATCGGCAGGCCGACGACGGTGTAGAGCAGCGTCATCCCGAAGATGGTGTCATAGAGCCCCGACTCGACGAAGAGGATGTACAGCGGCAGGATCACCGCGGCCGGGGGCAGAATCAGTTGCGAGAGGAAGAAGAACGAGATGTCGCGGTTGCGCCAGATGCCGAACTTGTAATCGAACCGCGCAAGCCCGTAGCCGGCCATCGAGCCGAGCACCAGCGCCAGCGCGCCGGAGCCGACCGCGCAGACGAGGCTGTTGCGGAGCGCGGTGAGAAACCGGGTGCGCTGGCCGGGCTCCCACAAATCCTCCCAGCCGAGCTTCACCGGCGTGAAAT
>JAEVYR010000382.1 GCA_023392645.1 Chloroflexota bacterium
GCGTGAGATTCCAGTGTTTCGACGCTCTGCCATCGTTGTGTCCCCATCTTGCATGCCCCGGACACGCCGTCGTATCGGGGCGCAACAGGTCGTCTATTCACTCGCCTTCCGACAAATCGTCGACGGCCTGACCCCTGGCAAGATGCTGAGGCGCTGCCGCCGCACGCGACGCAGAGGCGCGTCGCCGCCGATTGCCGAATCGGTTCGCGAATATGAAACCGGTATGCACCATGGGAATTGGAGTCTTCAACAACGGACAGACCCATTGATGCGCTGGGAGGTTTCCCCCGCCAGGCGGGTCGGCAGTGTGCGATGCCGGTGCGCAGGCAGAGCTTCGGCGTGTATCGCCTCATGGCTCGGGCGTACCGGCCATCTCCTGCAGTGACGCGACGTGCGACTGAAACATCGCCCGGGCGGTATCGAGCAGGTCGAACACCTTCGGATCGACCACGCTGTAGTGGACACTCGTCCCCGCCTTCCGGCCGGTCACCAGTGCCCTCGCCCGCAGCACGCCCAATTGCTGGCTGACGGTCGACGCTTCGATCTCGAGCTCCGCCTGCAGCTCTGACACGGTTCGCTCCCCCTCGCGCAGCAACTCGAGGATGCGAATGCGCACCGGGTGGGCCAGCGCCTTGAACACCTCGGCCTTGTATGTCTGCATGCTGCCCGGCTCCTTCGTTTCACATCACTGTATTCCAATATTTGAATATTGTATCATTGATATGCCGGACGCTCGGATGTCCGCGTTTCGCATTCCGGCAGGAGCCTCACCCAACAGCATGATCGCCTTGATCGAAGCCGGACGCGCCGGCTACTACCAACGCGCGCATCTCGCCAGCAACATCCTCGCCGGCATCATCGTCGGCGTGGTCTCGCTGCCGCTTGCCATGGCCTTCGCCATCGCCTCCGGCGTCAAGCCCGAGCAGGGCCTCTACACCGCCATCATCGCGGGCCTGATCGTCACCCTCTTCGGCGGCAGCCGCGTCCAGGTCGCCGGACCCACCGGCGCGTTCATCGTCGTCCTGTCGGGCATCGTCGCCACCCACGGTCTCGCCGGGTTGCAGCTCGCGACGCTGATGGCCGGCGGCCTGCTCATCCTGATGGGCGTGCTTCGCATGGGCGCGGTGATTCGCTACATTCCGGCGCCGGTCATCGTCGGCTTCACCGCCGGCATCGGCGTCATCATCTGGGTCGGCCAGTGGCCGGCCTTCTTCGGCATCGCCGAGCCCACCGGCTCCCACTTCCACGAGAAGCTGCCGTCCCTGATCGGCAACCTGCCCGGCTTCCATCCGGCCACCACGCTGCTCGCATCGCTCGGCTTGCTCATCCTCGTCGTCGCGCCGAAGATCCAGCCGCTGCGCCGCATCCCCGCACCGTTGATCGCCATGCTCGTCGTCACCGGTCTCAACACCGCCTTCCACTTCGACGGCGTCGCGACCATCGGCACCCGCTTCGGCGGTATCCCCACCGGGCTGCCGACCTGGACGCCACCGACGCTGTCGCTCGGTGCCACGGTCGACCTCATCGGCCCGGCGATCACCATCGCGATGCTCTGCGCGATCGAGTCGCTGCTGTCGGCCGTCGTTGCCGACGGCATGGCCGGCACCCGGCACGACTCCAACCAGGAACTGATCGGCCAGGGCATGGCGAACATCGCCACCCCCCTGTTCGGCGGCATCGCCGCCACCGGCGCCATCGCGCGCACCGCGACCAGTATCCGCAACGGTGGCACCAGCCCCGTCGCCGGCATCGCCAATGTCGTCCTGCTCGTCGCCATCGTGCTGCTGCTCGCGCCGATGGCGTCGAGCGTGCCGCTGGCCGCGCTGGCCGCGATTCTCTTCGTCGTCGCATGGAACATGAGCGATGTCCGGCATGTCGTTCGCATGGCCCGGCGCGCGCCGGTTGCCGATGTCGCCATCATGGCGACCACCTTCCTGCTCACGGTCTTCGCCGACCTGGTGATCGCCGTCAACGTCGGCGTACTGCTCGCCACGCTTCACTTCCTGCGCCGGATGTCGCACTCCGTCGACGTCCGGCACGCGGGCGAGCACCTCGAGGAAACCGGCGCCCGCACGCATCTCCTGCCGGACGGCGTGGTCGTCTACAGCATCGACGGCCCCTTCTTCTTCGCCGCCGTCGACGCGCTCGACCGCGCGATCGGCCGGAACGCCGAAACGCCGCGCGTGCTCGTGATCCGCCTCGGCCGCGTCCCCTTCATCGACATCACCGGCATCCACGGGCTCGAAGCGGCCATCGGCGATGCGCACCGCCGCGACGCCCGCGTGATCCTCAGCGAGGCGAACCCGCGCGTCGCCGGCAAGCTTCGCCGCGCCGGCATCGACCGCCTGGTCGGTGAACACGGCATGGTCGCGACCATCGACGAGGCGCTGACCCTCACATCCGCCGATGCGTCAGCTCCCGACGCCGCCGTGCCGCCTGGCACGCCAACACCGGAGCTTCGCCCCACAGCGGCTGGCTGACCCAGAGACCTCCGGGCCGTCGCCGGGCGACAGACCACATGCGACCAGATGAAACGGCGCGACCGTGACCTTTCAGCCACGATTGGCGCCGTTTCCAAATATTGTTGACAGAATCGACCACACAACGGAAGATGTGGGGAGCATCAGGCGAAATTCGGGTAATGTGTGGCCCATCCCGCAACGCCGCGGGTGTCCGCACCGACACCGAGAACACCTCGGTCGGTCACGCCGGCGCTCGGTGGCCAGGCGCTCGAGCAGATGCGCATCCGATTCTCCTATCACTCCCCGTTCCGCGAGGTGGATGACGTCAATGGGCTGGCAGCCTCCAATCGATGGACCTCCGACGCCCCACATCCCCTTGCAGCCTCCCGTGCGCCCGCGCGCATTGCCCAGCGCCAACCGGATCCCCGCACCGATGACGCGAATCGTCGGCCGCGCCGACGAGATGGACCTGATCCTGTCGCTTGTGCGCGATCCGACCAGTCGCCTCCTCGTCCTCACCGGGCCGGGCGGTGTCGGCAAGACGCGCCTCGCCCTGCACGTCGCCAGGCGAATCCGCGACGATGGCGAGCGTCAGGTTTGGTATGTCGAGCTCGCCACGGTCACGGATCCCGCGCTGGTCGTGCCGACCATCGCGCACGCATTCGGCATCTGGGATGGCGCCCAGGCACCCGTCGCCGATCGCCTCGTCGGTATGATCGGGCAGCGCGACGCGCTGCTCGTCCTCGATAACTTCGAGCAGGTCGCCGATGCCGCGCCGATGCTCACCGACATCCTCGCCGCCTGCCCCAACCTGACGATCCTCGTGACCAGTCGAACCGTCCTCCATCTCTCCGGCGAGCCCACCATCGCGCTCCAGCCACTCGCGTTGACCACCGACGACCCGAGGTCCGACGCCGTCGCGCTC
>JAEVYR010000474.1 GCA_023392645.1 Chloroflexota bacterium
GCTGTGGTCGCCCCGGATGTCGCTGATGAATCGGTACCGGCTGACGACCCAGCGGCTCATCATGGAGTACGGATTCATCGGCAAGACGACCGAGGAGATCGAGCTCTATCGCGTGATGGATGTCGGCGTGAAGCAGCACCCGCTGGAGCGGATCGTCAAGATGGGCGACATCTACATCGCCTCCGGCGATGCCAGCACCCCGACCAAGTACCTGCACAACATTCCGGATCCGTCCCGAATCAAGGACCTGATCCGGGAGGCGACTCGCCAGGAGCGCGACCGCCGCCGCGTCATGCTCCGCGAAGATTTCTAGGCCCCGCGGGTGGATGCCTGGCACGATTTCCTCGTGGCGGAGGTTGGCGCGAGCGCGGCGCTGGCGGGGCTCATCTTCGTGGGCGTCTCGATCAGTCTCGACGAGATCGTCCGGTACCCGCATCTCGTGCTGCGCGCCGCAGCCGCTCTTGTCCTGCTGGTCTCGACGCTGATCGTCGCCTCGGTGCTGCTGGCGCCGCTGCCATCCGACAATGTGGCCGGCGCACTGGTGACAGGCGTCGGCGCGATCGGCTGGCTGCTGGTCGCCGCCCTCGGCGTCAGCGGGGCGCGGCGCGCGCCGGCGCAATTCAGGCGTGCGGCGTGGGTCGCGGCGGTGCTGGCCCAGCTCGCCATCATCCCGCTCGTGATTGCGGGGATCATGCTGGTGGTGACCGGGGCCAATGGACTCTACTGGCTGCTGGCGGGCGTCATGATGTGCTTCGTCGTCGCCCTGGCGGACGGCTGGGTGCTGCTGGTGGAGACGCATCGCTGACTCGAAAAGGTGGCGAACGGAGCGTGGACCGCGAACGGATTTTCCCCATGTCCCTGCAACGTCTCATCTTCGTCGATTGCGAAGCGACCGGTCCCTGCCCCGGCAAGGGGGTGCTGACCGAATTCGGCGCGGTCGCGTTCGAGAGCCGGGATACATTTCACGGCGTGCTGTTCGACTCGGAACCGCGCCCCGACAATCCGGTGCTGTCCGAGGTCGTCGGCGATGGGTACGATCCGGTCGAGGTGTTCGGCCGGTTCGAGGCATGGCTGGGAACGGTCACGGCCGCGCCGCCGATCATGGTGAGCGACAACCCCGCCTACGACTTCCAGTGGATCAACTACGGCTTTCACCACGCGCTGGGTCGCAACCCCTTCGGCCACTCGGCGCGGCGGATCGGCGATTTCTACGCCGGGCTGGTCGACGAGTTCATGACGCGGCAGCGCTGGAAGCGGCTGCGCGAGACGCCGCACGATCACAACCCGGTCCACGACGCGATGGGCAACGTCGAAGCGTTCGCGCGGTTATTGATGGGTGAGCGATGAGCCGGAAGCGCTGCCGCCGGCCGTAGTCGCGCGCTCCAGGGATTCACCACAACACCCGTCCTCGCGACGCCGCATCGCTGATATGTTGTCGTGAATTGGCGATATACCGTCTTGTCTGCTCAGAACCTGACCGGCGCCATCCCCGCCGCCCTGGCGGATCGCGCGCCGGTTTCGGGATGGGCACCATGGAGTGAGGAAGCGTGACGATGCCGCGCCGGATGCGTTTGATGGTGGTGCTGACCGCGATTTGCCTGATGCTCGGCGGGAGCGCGATATCCGCCGCTCCGCCCGAAGTTGCCGGTTGCACCTCGGGGTCGATCGGCGTCGGCGATGCCTACTACCCGACTATGGGCAACGGCGGCTACGACATCGGCCACTACGATCTCGATCTCGACCTCGACGTCCCGGGCGGCGCGATCGCCGACGCGACCGTGGCGATCGATGCGCTCGCGCTCGTCGATCTCTGCGCGTTCAACCTCGATTTCGAGGGGCTCACCATCGATGGCATTTCGGTCAACGGCGCCCCCGCCGCGTACCGGAGGTGGGGCAAGGAGCTGACCGTGACGCCGGGCGCGACGCTTCCCGCCGGGAGCGTCTTCACCGTCGAGGTTCGGTATCACGGCACGCCGCTGGCTGCCGGTCTGGAACCGAACCCGATGGTGACGGAGCCCGCCTCCGAGATCGGGCTGGGCGGCGAGGATCCGGACGAGTTCTCGGCGGGACAGGGCTCGTGGTACGTCCGTCAGGACGAGATCTTCATCTTCGGAGAGCCGAGCGGTCACCGGTTCTGGTATCCGGTCAACGAGCACCCGGCCGACAAGGCGACCTACACCGCCACCTACACCGTGGCGAAGCCGTTCGATGTCGTCGCGAACGGCACGCTCGTCGAGACGGTCGACCGTAGCAACACCACGACCTTCACCTGGGAATCCCGCGATCCGATGGCGAGCTATCTGGTGATGTTCCACGCCGGCCGTCTCGACATCGAAGAGATGACGACGGCGCGCGGGATCCCGGTGCTGCTCTCGTTCGAGGAGAACGTGCCCGAGGCGCAGCGCGAGGTGTTCCGCAAGCTGCCGGAGATGGTCGACTACGCCGAGACGATCTTCGGGCCGTACCCGTTCGAGTCGATCGGAGCCACGGTTGTCAGCGATTCGCTCGGCGGCGCGGCGCTCGAGACGCAGACGCTGCCCGTCTACGGGTCGTACGCGACCGGAACGGAGACCGAGCTGCCTGCGTGGGCGCTTGAGGAGATCGAGCTGACGATCTTCCACGAGGTGGCGCACCAGTGGTTCGGCAACGCGGTCAGCCTGCAGCAGTGGAGCGATATTTGGTTGAACGAGGGTTTTGCCGGGTACAGCGAAGTGCTGTGGGTCGAGCACGCCCGGGGCGAGGCCGCGCGGGCCGAGATGCTGGACGGCCTGACCTGGGCGGGCAGCTCACCGGCCACCATCGGCGACCCCGGACGCGCCGACATCTTTTCCGGCGAGGTCTACAGCCGAGGCGCGTTGACGCTGCACGCGCTGCGAAAGGAGGTTGGCGACGAGACGTTCTTCGCCATCCTGCGGACCTGGACCGCGCGATATCACAACGGCAA
>JAEVYR010000488.1 GCA_023392645.1 Chloroflexota bacterium
CGCCATGGTGGCCTGGTCTGCGCCGGGAACCTCGGAGGTGCCGTGACCGCCAGGGAAGAGCACATCGCCGCCGAACATCACCTTGTCATCGGCGCTGTAGAGCGCGATGTGCACCGGGTCGTGCCCGGGCAGGTGGTAGACCGCGAAGGCGTGCTCGCCCAGCGTGACGGTGTCGCCCTCGCCGAGGTGGCCATCGAGCGTGATCGGCTCGATCGTGTAAGGCAGGTCCGTCGCCTTGCTGCCGGGCGCCTTCAGCGTCGCGTCGGCGTCGGGGTGGGCCAGCAGCGGCGCTTCGAGCGCGTCGCGGAGGGCGTTGGCGTCGACGATATGGTCCCAATGTGTATGGGTGAGAACAATGCGCTCGACGGAGACGCCGAGCTCGCCGACAAGGCGGATGATCTCGTCGCGAGTCTGCGGCGGCGTGTCGATCAGCAGCGCGGTCAACGTCGTCGGGTCGACGACGAGGTAGGCGTTGGTTTCCAGGGGACCGCCGGCAATGGCGGTGATTTGGAGCGTATCGGGCATTGTGGATTCCTTTCGCGATGATGATCGGGCATCACCGGCATCCATATTGCGATTCCGGCGGCAGTAGCCGGACGGACGGTCGTCCGGGACCTCATCCTGTCGTACCTTACACGCTCGGATTCGCGATGTTCGTTTCTTCGGATGGTACCCAGACCCGGTCCGAGCCGCCGACTGTCCTCATCGTGGACGACGAGCCGGCGATTGTCGACCTCCTCTCGCAACTGCTGGAGGATGAAGGGTATCGCGTGGCGTCGGCGGGCGACGGGATGGCGGCGTACGAGAAGGTCGGCGAGGTGCGGCCGGACCTGGTGATCGCCGATGTGATGATGCCGCGGATGGATGGGTTCGCGCTCGTGGATCGGCTGACGGGCGGCGAGCATCCGGTGCCGGTGATCTTGATGAGCGCGGCGGTGGAGTCGCGGCGGCGGGACGTGCCGTTCATCGCGAAGCCGTTCGATCTCAGCGAGCTGCTGGAGCTGGTGAACAGCTACCTGGGGTGATGGACAGAATGTCGCAGGGCCCGCCACGGGGGCGGGCCCTGCACACGATTGTGGTCGCGCCGCGCGGGCAATGATCTCCTGCCTGATTGCCTGGGGGCCAGCTCAGCGGATGCGGCCGGTGGTGAGGAGCTCGTCGATCTGCCGGCGGCTGGGGATACCGTGCGCGCCCACCTCGCGGATGCTGAGCGCCGCGACGGCATTGGCGTACTCGCCGGCCCTGAGCGCCGAGACGGTGCGATCCGATGCCTTGAGGAAGAACGCCGCCGCGAAGACGTCGCCGGCGCCGGTGAGGTCGGCGACCTTGACGTTGTGACCGGGGATCTCGATCTTCTGACCGCTCGCGATCACCTCCGCGCCCTCGGGACCGCGTGTCATCACGCTCATGCGGCGATCGCCGACGCGGGTGACAACCTCGCGGGTGTAGGCGATCTCCTCGTCGGAGACGATCACGCTGTCGAGGCGGTCGATCAGCGCGCCGGGCAGCTTCAGCGGCACGTGGGAGACGCGGCCGCCGGTGGCGCGCGGCCACTGGCGCATCCACCCCTGGGGCGTGGCGCCGAGGAATTGCGTGGTCAGGCCGGTGCAGGCGCGCCGGTCGATCTCGTCGGCGACGGGTCCGAGGTGGACCAGCTTCGCGTTGCGCCAGTGGGGCGGCAGGCCGTTGAGATCGATCGGGCCGGCCCAATGAGGCATCAACTGGACGCGATGGGAGCCGTGGTACTCGTTGACGAAGGCGGTCGGAACCTCGGCTTCCTGCACCACGACGCTGATCCGCTCGGTCAGCATGGGCTCCAGCGACGGCACCTTGAGGCCGGCCACCTCGCGACCGAAGACGCCGCGGGTGAGCACGGCGACGCGGGCGCCAAGGTGCGCGGCGGTAATCGCGGAATAGAGCGCCGTGCCGCCGAGCACACAACTGCCGTCGGGCTGGATGTCGGCGGTGATGTGCCCGATCACGAGGTAGTCGGGCGTGCGCATGCGCTGGGTGGCGGATCGCTTCGAACCGGGCCGGAACGGGCGACGCTCGGACTTGCTCGGTTTCGATTCCGAGCCGTCGCTCGGGGTGTTGTCGGTCATGGCGATTGGCTCCAGATGCGAATGGCCGTCCCGTCGACGGACCCGGGCGCAGGACCCGGGGCTACCGGATCGCGTTGCGACAAGCACTCAAGCGGTGGTTCCCGGCGAGATTGCGCTTCGCTTTGCTCAGCGTGACGGTCCTCACGGGCCGTCGGAATATCCAACACGTGCACATGACGCGGGGGACAGGGATTCCTCCCGTCGACCCTGATCCGACAGAGGGTGTCAGGCGTTGGACGGCAGGACGGTGATGCGGCGCTGATTGCCCTCGCCGCTGCTTTCGGTACCGACGTCGGGATGCGAGCGCAGGGTGAGGTGAATGATGCGGCGCTCGTTGGGCGGCATCGGTTCCAGCGTCACCGGCCGGCGGCTGCGGCTGACCTGCCGGGCGACGCGCTCGGCGAGGCCGATCAGCGATTCCTCGCGGCGGGAGCGGTAGCCCTCGACGTCGAGGATCACCCGCGACCATGTATCCAGCTTGCGGTTGACCATCAGGTTGACGAGATACTGGATGTGGGAGAGGTGCTCGCCCCGGCGCCCGATCAGCATGCCGAGATCGTCGCCGACCACGTCGATGAAGATGGTGGGCGGATCGTCGTCGTCCAGCGGCACAGCCGAGGGGTTGTCGACCGCCATCACCTCGGCGTCGATGCCCATGTGGTCGAGCAGGTAGCGCACCGGCTGCTTTGGGGCCTGCTCATAGGCGGCGTTGATG
>JAEVYR010000540.1 GCA_023392645.1 Chloroflexota bacterium
GTGGGGCATCGCGTCAGGAGAGGGCTCGCGATGATGCCCGCCCCCAATCACGCATACCGCACCGCCAACCCCGCGCACCGGCTCGTCGACCGCTGGCTCCTGACGGGCACCTCGCCCTGCGTCTGTCCCCGCGGGCGCGCCGCACGCTGACGCCGGCACCCCCGGCGACGCCGCGCGCCCGACCCCACGCCATCCGCAACACAGCAGAAAGGCGACTGGACGCATGACCAGCCTCCGCGACGCGCAGAAGCTCACGGCAGCGCGCGTCAGACAGCATGCCGATACCGTCACGCACGACGGCGCCGTGTACGACAACGTGATCGACGCCCTCGGCAACACCCCGCTCGTCCGGCTCAACAGCGTCACGCGCGGCGTCCGCACCCCGGTCTACGCCAAACTGGAGATGCTCAACCCGGGAGGATCCGTCAAGGACCGCATCGGCATCCGCATGGTCCAGGAGGCCGAGGCGAAGGGCTGGCTTCGGCCGGGCGGCACGATCGTCGAGCCGACCTCGGGCAACACCGGCGTCGGGCTCGCGATGGCCGCCGCCGTGCGGGGCTACCGCTGCATCTTCGTGATGCCCGACAAGGTCGCCCCGGAAAAGGTGCAGCTCCTGCGAGCCTACGGCGCCGAGGTGGTGACCACGCCGACCGCCGTCGAGCGCGACGATCCGAAGAGCTACTACTCGGTCGCCGAGCGGCTGACGCGCGAGATTGCCAACAGCTTCTCGCCGAACCAGTATTTCAACCCGATGAACCCGCAGGCGCACTACGACGCTACCGGCCCGGAACTCTGGAACCAGACCGGCGGCGAGATCACGCACTTCGTCGCCGGTGTCGGCACCGGCGGCACGATCAGCGGCATCGGCCGCTACCTGAAGGAACAGGATCCCGGCGTTACCGTGATCGGGGCCGATCCGGAGGGATCGATCTACACGACCGAGCGCATCCACCAGTATCTCGTTGAAGGCGTCGGCGAGGACTTCTGGCCGGGCACCTTCGATCGCGAGATCGTCGACGAGTGGGTGCAGGTCAACGACACCGAGGCGTTCGCGATGGCGCGCCGGGTGACACGGGAGGAAGGCATCCTGATCGGCGGCTCCGGCGGCATGGCCGTCCACGCCGCGGTCGAGGCGGCCCGGCGCATCGACGATCCGGAGGCGATGCTGGTCGTGCTGCTGCCGGACAGCGGCCGCGGCTACCTCTCGAAGATCTACAACGACGACTGGATGCGCGAGCACGGCTTCCTCGCCCGCTTCCGCGGCCCGTCGGACATCGGCCACCTGATCGACGAGCGCGCCGGCGACGTGCCGGGCGTGGTCGCGGTCGCCTGCGACCAGACGGTGGCGCAGGCCATCGAGCTGCTGAACAGCTACGGGCTGAGCCAGCTTCCGGTGGTGCGCGGCCGCGGCGGCGAGGGCGAGGAGTGCGTCGGGCCGACGCCGGGCGAGCCGATCGAGGTGCAGGGCCTCGTCGGATCGCTGCAGGAGCGGACGCTGCTCGACCAGATATTCCGCGATCCGGAGGTGCTCAAGCGGCCGGTGAGCGAGATCATGGAGCCGACGTTCCAGCTCGTCGACGCGCACGAGGAGATCGAGCGGGTGATCCCGATGCTGGCCGAGAAGAACCCGGCGGTGCTGGTGCAGCGCAACGGGGAGCTGGTCGGCATCATCACCCGCGCCGACATCCTCAACCACATGATCGCGCACGGGTAGGAAGCCCAACCCGGTGGGCCCGCCGTCGGAAGCGCGCACAGGGGGCGCAGGGGCGGACCCACCACATATCGTTGCGTACGATCCCGAGGAGGAATCCACGACATGACCCACGACTGGACCGATACCAAGTTCGAGACCCGCGCCATCCACGCCGGGCAGGACGCCGACCCGACCACGGGCGCCGTCATCACGCCGATCTACCAGACCAGCACCTACGCCCAGGACGGCATCGGCAACTTCAAGGGCTACGAGTACAGCCGCACGGGCAACCCCACCCGCACCGCCCTGCAGGAGGCGCTCGCCTCGCTCGAAGGGGGCGCGTGGGGGCTCGCCTACGCTTCCGGCCTCGCCGCCACCCAGAACCTCGCCTACCTGCTGCGTCCCGGCGACCACGTGCTGCTCTCGAACGACACCTACGGCGGCACCCATCGCCTCTTCGACAAGGTGCTGCGCAACTACGGCATCGAGATGTCGCTGGCCGACCTTTCCGACCTCGACGCCGCCCGCGCCGCGCTCCAGGAGAACACGAAGTTCGTGTGGGTCGAGTCGCCCACCAACCCGTACCTGCGCATCGTCGACATCGCCGGCATGGCCGAGCTGGTCAAGGACAGCGATGCGCGCCTCGTCGTCGACAACACCTTCGCCTCGCCCTACGTCCAGCAGCCGCTGAAGCTCGGTGCCGATTTCGTGCTCCACAGCACGACGAAGTACCTCGGCGGGCACTCGGACGTCGTCGGCGGCGCCGTGATCGGCAACGATGAGGCGGCGCGGGAGACGCTGGCGTTCCACCAGAACGCCGCCGGCGCCGTACCGGGCCCGATGGACTGCTGGCTGACACTGCGCGGCATCAAGACGCTCGCGGTGCGCATGGAGCGCCACGGCGAGAACGCGATGCGGATCGCGGAGTGGCTGCAGGGCCGCGACGAGGTCGAGACCGTCTACTATCCGGGGCTGGCCTCGCACCCGAACCACGACATCGCCGCGCGGCAGATGCGCGGCTTCTCCGGCATGGTGTCGTTCACCGCGAAGGGCGGCTACGAAGCGGCGGCGCGCATCGTCGAGCAGACCCGGGTCTTCACGCTGGCCGAGAGTCTCGGCGGCGTCGAGTCGCTGATCGAGCACCCCGCGAAGATGACGCACGCCAGCGTCGCCGGCACCGGCGCCGAGGTCGAGGACACGCTGATCCGGCTCTCGGTCGGCATCGAAAACGTCGACGACCAGATCGCCGATCTCGAGCAGGCGATGTCCGGCGGCACCGCCCGTCATCTCATCGGCGCAAGCGCCTCCCGCGCCTGACGCCGCCGCGATGTCGACCCGACATGGCGGGAGCGCACGCATACTCCCGCCGTGTCGAGATATCCCCGTTTCCCGGCCGCGCCGCTCTTCCGACGGCATCATCACCAGCCCATCACCCACACCGGAGTCACGATGAACGGCCCTCACGCCACCGGCAAGGATTTCTTTCACGCATCCCGCGATCGGCTCGCGTCGCCCCAGGCCGGACGTGCCTGGCTGGCGACGCTGGCGTCGCTCGCGTGCGCGATCACCGTGGCGATCGGGTCGGTCGGTCCGTGGGTGTACTACACGCTCGGTTCGGCGGCCGAGCCGCCAACGTGGACGATGTACGGCCTGCGCGGCGATGGCGTATTCAGCCTGCTGTTGAGCCTCATCGCGATCGTCACGCTGGTTGCCTCGCTGCGCAGCCATGAGCCCGGCTTCCCGGCCTGGATCGCCTTTGGCGCGCTGGCGTTGTGCGCGATCATTGGCGTGTTCGACTGGATCATCTTCGGTCCCGAGGAGCTGACCTACGCGCCCGCGGCGCGAGCCGATATCATCACCGCGGCCTGGGGGCTGAAGCTGGTCGGCATCGCCGCGCCGGCCGGCGCGATCTGCGCGTTCTTCCTGACGCAGAGTGTCGATGAGTGATATCGATGCCAGGAGGAGGCACGACCGCACCTATCCACCTGCTTTCGGCCGGCACCGGACTCAGAAGGCCGCCGCCGGGTGGACTATGCTTGATCCATGATGGCAACAGCACCGCGCGCGAGCGACGACCCAGCCCACGACCACGAGCACACCCGAAGCGCCGGTGACGACGCGATCGTCGTTCCCGAGCGGGATGGCGGCGGAAACCCGCCCGCCACCTTCGTGAACCCGTCCCCCGAACGGCCATGGCCGCTGATCGCGGCCGCCGCGGCATGCATCGTTGCCGCCATCGTGGGCGCGCTCGGTCCGTGGTTCGAGTACGAGCGCATCTCCGAAACCGACCCCGGCACCTGGACGACGCCGGGCTACCAATCCGGCGGATTTTTCATCATCGTCTTCGCCACGGCCGCACTGATCACGCTCGGGGCGGCGCTGTTCCGCGACCGGGCCGAGCCGCTGACGTGGGTGGCCTTCGCCGGCATGGCGCTGTGCACCGTGATCGTAGTTTCGGTCTGGACCGACCCGCCGCGACAGACGATTCCGTCCGGCGGCACCGGCACCATCGGGCGACTCGGCTGGGGGCCGATGGTGGTCATCGTCGCCGCGCCGCTCGCCGCGCTGTTCCTCTTCCTCGTCGCCCACCGCCTGACGTCGAGCGCCGACTGATCTGGCGACCGGCTCCATTGCGACAGATGTGTCGCGATCTCGACTCGCCTGCTCGCGCTCGTTATACTTTTCACAATCCACAATGGCTTCGTGGAAAGGATGGCGACGCATGCCGCTTCGACGCGATGGGGACCGGATCGAGGAAATCGAAAGCTTCGACGAGTGGGTGCACGACCGGCTAGAAGAGGCGATCGCCCGCGGCGAATTCGACGACCTGCCGCAAAAGGGCAAGCCGATCAAGATCGAATCGAACCCGTTCCAGCCGGAGCTCGACCTCGCCTTCAGTCGTCTCAAGAACGCCGGCATGGCGCCGGCGTGGATCGAGCTCGATCGCGAGATTCGCACCATGCAGGAAACGCTGGCGAGGTGGATCGACGCCACTGCCGGTCGCCTCGCCGCCGAGGCGACGCGCATCCGCGCGCTGGAGGAGATGCCCGTGCCAGCCAGGATCGCGGCTCCGTGGCACCAACGCTGGTGGCCGTTTCGCCTGTTCGCGGTGACCGAGGGCGCGGTGGCCGAGCTCGACCAGGCGGCCGAGTGGCGACGCTGGGACTGGCAGCGCCGAACGGCACGCGAGCAGTACCTGGAGCGCGCCGTCCAGCTCGACAAGAAGATCGAGATGTTCAACAACTCGGTCCCGCGGGACCTGTGGCGCCTCGAAAAGATGCGGTTCCAGCCCGAGAAGGCCGCCGCCCGCTTCGATGCCACAATCCCGCCCCGTCAGCGATCAGGGACCTGGGTGACACACGGCACCGCATCGTCGCGGTGCGACGATGCGCCCGATCGGTCATCACATCGTGGCCTTTGAGCAATCGGGGGCGTAGAGGTGGATCTCAGCCGCGTGGCACGCACCGATCGCGGCAGGAGCCACGACTGGGTTCCGGCTCAATCCAGCCCGGCGAAGAGGGCATCGGGGTCGACGACGAGACCCGGGATGACGGTCGACGCGACGTGCCCGGCGTCGGCGTCGACCGGCACGTACTGCCCGTCGTCAAGTACCAGAAGCGCGAACGTCCGCTCCTCCGGATCGACGAGCCAGTACTCCGGCACGCCGGAATCCGCGTAGAGCGCCGCCTTGCGCACGCGGTCCATCACGCGGCTCGACGGCGAGACGATCTCGACGACGAGATCCGGGGCACCCTCCACCGGTCCGGTGGGGCCAAAGATATCGAGCCGGTCCTGGCGGATGAACAACAGGTCCGGCTGGACAACGCTGTGCGGTGACAGACGCACATCGACAGGCGCGAAAAACACCTGGCCGAGCATCCGGGCATCCACATGGCTGCCTATCAGTTTTGACAGGCGATAGGCAAGTGTCTGGTGTGATCGACTCGGTGACGGCGACACGATCAGCTCCCCGCCGATGATTTCGTACCGGTTCCGGTCGTCCGGCATCTGGCGGAGATCGTCGTAGGTAAGCGGGCGAGCGAGCAGCGACATCGCGACCTCCCTGATTGCCTCGCATCGTAGCAGATCGCCGGCCGTCGCTGGTGCGTCGGCGAATACCCGATCTCACTCCTGTGGCTCGGACCTCGGTTCGTGTTCCCGCCGTGAGAGCTGGTCGGCGACAACAGCGCGGGCGATGGGACATTCGTAGCACCGGCGCGGTCCGCAGTAGCGCTTGTCGAGCAGCAGCAGCCCCTGGTTGCCGCGCTCATGCAACCCGCGAATGCGAATATCGCCGGCGATTTGCTGCCGCGCTCGGCGTGCCGGCTGCGATGTCGATGCCGCCGGCAGCCGCACCCACGCCGCCAGCGCGGCATCCTCC
>JAEVYR010000148.1 GCA_023392645.1 Chloroflexota bacterium
GGGCAAGCCGGACGTGCTGCTGATGTCCAAGCGCACCCGGCGCAAGCTCAAGTCGCTGCGGCGGGCCGACGGCATCAGCATGGAGCTCAGCCTCAACGAGTTCGGGCAGCAGGTCGAGACCTACGACGGCATCCCGGTGCTGGTCGACGACTTCTGCCCGATCAACGAGACGCAGGCCACCGGCACGGCGCTGTCGTCGATCTGGGCGCTCAAGTTCGGCGTCGGCACCGGCATCATGGGCCTCGAGAACGGCGGCATCACCGTCGAGCGCGTGGGCGAGCTGGAGACCAAGGACGCCACCCGGCACCGCATCAAGTGGTACTGCGGCCTGGCGCTCTTCTCCGAGCTCGGCGTGGCACGGTTGTCCGCGATCACGGCGTAGGTTTCGTCCGTTGCGCAACCGGCGGCCTCGACCCCGACCGCCGGTTGTTCTGTCAATACGCTTGCGTGAAACCTACGTGTTCTGGCGGATGAGCGGCGTGTATCGATCCGTGACAGAGTGACACCATGGAGGATGGATCGCGGGAAAGGAGAACACTGACCGCCCGGATGCTTCGGCGAGCGATGGGCCATCGAGAGTCCGCGTGTTTGCAACACCGCGTTCGCCACGACCAGCGGCGACGCAGGTACGAAAGAGATATCCATGTCGATGTGTTCACGCTCATACCGTCACATCTTCGCCGTGGCGCTGGCAGCGATGTCGCTGTTGCTCGCGACGCTGGCGGGCGGCATCGGCGCCGCGGCCCAGGACGGCGACTTCGGCATCCTGCTTCGATCGTGGGCTTGCCCCAACGATGCGCCAGGAGACGTTTGGGAAGAATGCGATGGCATCGTGGGCGCCACCTATCGCGTTGAAGTCGATGGAGCGGAGATCGCCGAAAGCCCCGTCACGACCGTGCGCGAGACAGGCGTCTCCCATGGCGTGTTCTTCCAGGCTCCCGCCAGCGGTGTGACCATCACGGTGACGCAGGTGAGCGGCGCTCCCGACGGCTACGCACCTGCTCCTGGCTTCGAACCGTTCACCGCCAACATCGCCGATCTTCCCGAGGTTGGCATGGGGGGCGAGTCGTCCGGGCCGGGCATCACCTTCGTGAATGCGCCCATCGGTGACGAAGCAGGCAACGACGACACCTCGACCGGCGATGACGGCGCGGCGACCCATGACGGGGACACGTCGTCCGGCGACTCGTCGGGACCGACGACGTTGCCGCGCACCGGCGCCGGCACGACGACGGCGGACGCGAGCAACCAGGCCGCCCCGATCGCGCTGCTGCTCGCCGCCGCAGCCCTGTTGGGCGCCGGCATGGTCACCCGCCGCTCTCGCGTGAGTTGACCGGCCACCCATCACCGTCCGAATGACCGGGGGGAGCGGGCATCGATCCGCTCCCTTGCGTCGTGCCGGCGGGAGCCTCCTGCCGTTCGATCCCCTCCATGTAGGCCACGAAGCGCGGATCGTAGCTGCTCGAGCCCTGCCGCCAGGCGCGCCGGAAGTTGGCCCGCCGGAAATACCCGCGAATGTGGGTGTCCCACTCCCGCCATTGGCCGGAGGTCACGCGCGTCGGGTGGTCGCTGTAGAGCAGATACGCCCGCTCGAAGATCGAGAACAGCACCGCGAAGGCGATGATCTCCTCCTTCTCCTGCAGCGGGGTCAGCGACACCGGGCGCTCGTCGGGAATGTCGAACACATCGAGATACGGCCGCTCCAGGCAAAGCTGCTGAAACTCGACGTAGCTCGCGGAGACGGCGTCGAAGATCTGCCGCTCGTGATCCTCGCGCTCGCGCCGCTGCGTCCGAACGTACTGGAAGACGCCGGTCGGCACGCCCAGCACGACGACGACGTAGGACGCGAGCTCGAACACCTCGGCCAGTCTCGACATCGACGCCCTCCGCCCTCGACCCGACCATCACCGGCCCATCGCGTGATTGTCCGGCATGGTATCACCGGCTCCGGTCGCGCCCCAACGATGACGAGACGGCCATCGCTCCCGCCTGCCCGGCGCGCGTTCAGGCGACGGACGCCGGCATCGGCTCGACCGCCGGGGCGCTGGCGAGGACCTCGTCGATCCGACCGGCGATCTCGGCGGCGTCGCGACCGACGCCGGTGACGAGCGCCGAGCCGCGCGACGCCTGCCACGAGCGCCCGATGTAGAAGAGTCCCGGCACCGGCGACACGCCCCGCTCGTGCGCGAAGGCGCCGCTGGCGTCGATCGCCTGCGGTATCCGCACCCACGCCGTGCGGTCGCGGTAGCCGGTCGCCCAGATGACGGCGTCGATATCGACGCGCTCGCCGGACGCGAAGGCGACGGTGCGTCCCTCCGCGCGGCCGAGCCGGCCGACCACCGTGATGCCCCGCTCGCGGAGCCGATCGAGCGCCAGGTGCATACCGGGGAAGGGATCGGCGGTCTTGAGCCGGCTGCCGATGCGCGATTCCGGCGACACCCGCAGGATGCCGAGCCGGTCCATCCACCAGAAGACGCTGCGGCCGAGCATGCGGTCGCGGCTGACTCGCCGGGGGCGGCCGGTGGCGAGCACCACACGGCGCGACTCGCTCAGCTCCAGGGCAATCTGGCGCCCGGTGGCGCCGTCCCCCACCACCAGCACGGTGCCCGCCGGCATGTCGTCCGGGTTGCGGTAGGTCGCGGCGGTGACTTGGACGACGTCGGCCGAAAGCTGCTCCGCGATCGCGGGGACGACCGGCTCCTGGAACCCGCCGGTGGCGATCACGACGGTGCGGGCGGTCAACTCGTCGCCGCTGTCGGTAACTGCGTGGAAGCCACCGCCGCTCCGTTCCAGGGAGGCGATACCGGTTCCGAGCGCGACCGGGAGGTCGAATCGAGCGACGTAGGCCTCGAGGTAGTCGGCCATCTCGTCCTTGGGCGGGTAGCCGTCCGGATCGCCCGGCATGGGCATGTCCGGCAGGGCGCTGTAGGCGCGCGGCGTGAAGAGGGTGAGCGAGTCGAAGCGCTGCCGCCAACTGTCGCCGACGCGAGCGTTGCGGTCGACAAGGCTGAATCGAAGCCCGCGCTGCTGGAGCTGCCGGCCGAGCGCGAGACCGGCCTGGCCGGCGCCGATCACGAGGACGTCGAGAGGGAGGGGGGTGGGATGCATCGGGACGATCCTTTCGAGTCGGAATGCGGGACGATCGGGAGGAGGAAAGCTCCTCGCCTGCGAGGAAATCGGTCGAGCCGGGAGCGTCATTCGTCGACGGTGAAATGCAGCATCATGCCGCTCTCGTGATGCTCGGCGATGTGGCAGTGCGCCATCCATTGGCCGGGATTCGTGACCTCCAGCAGGATATCGACCGTCTCGCCGGTCCGCACCAGCACCGTGTCCTTCCAGGCGAGATTCGGCTCGATGACGCCATCGCGGCTGAGAATCAGGAACCGGCCGGCGCCATGGACATGGAAGGGGTGGTGCATCGGGTGGTCGGAATCCATCTCGTTCACGAGCCGGATCTTCACTCGGTCACCGACCCGGAAGCGCCAGGCGATGCCGTGATTGCTGGCGCCGGTGTCGCGATCGACCAGCATCCACTGGGTGTTCGCCGACGTGGTCATGCGGTTGACTGCGACCATGTCGTCCTCCCACTCGATGCCGTCGCTCGCGGCGTGGTCGTGGTGCGCGCCGTGCGCGTCGTGCGCCATCTCGTGGGCGTGGTGATGATCCTCGTGGGCCGGCATGGCGTGGCCATCGTGACCGTGATCCATTCCGTGGTCACCATGGTCGTGCTCCGCGGCCGCGATCAGATTCGCCGGCAGCAACTTCATGCCGCAGATCGGGCAGGTGCCCGGGTGGTCGCTGACGATCTCCGGATGCATCGGGCAGGCGTGGGTGACATCCTCGCCGGGCTCCGGCGCCTCCAGGTCCAGCTTCGCGACGAAGGCGCCGGTCTTGTCCGGCGCGGCGGCGACGAGCGGGGCGATGCCCTCTCGCAGCGCGGTCAGCTCGGCGTCGACCCGCAGCGTCTCGAACGCGGCGGCGAGCACCGGCTCCGCCGCCGCCTCGCCGACGGCGACCGACGCCAGTCGGTAGGTTCGGTCGGGGGTGCGGTGCTCCATCGTCACATCGCCCACCCGGTCGAAAGCCACCTCGACGATCGCCCGTTCCGACGGCGCGAGCACCACCGAATCGACGAACGTCTCCCGCTCGACCCGGCCGCTGTCGCCGCCGACCAGCTTCATCCGGGCGCCGTCGAAGCCGACGTTGAAGACGCGGGTATTGGCGGTGTTGACCAGGTAGAGTCGGACCACCTCGCCGCGCCGGGCGTCGAGCGCCAGCTCGGGGTCGCCGTTGGCCAGCAGCACGTTGCCGAAGCGCCCCATCGCGGCGTAGGTCGTCGTGTCGCGTCTGAACGCGGCGATCCGGCCGTCCTCGATCAGCACGTCGTCGAGCGTCACCACCAGCTCGCGGCTGACCGGTGACCATTCGTCCGGATCGGCCGGCTCGACGATCACCGTGCCGGCGAGACCCATCTCCTGCCCGTAGTCCTCACGGATGTGCGGGTGATACCAGTAGATGCCGGGGTCTGGAAAGGTCACCTGATAGGTGAAGCCGCCGCCGACCGGCACCGCCGCCTGGGTGTGGAGCGTGCCGTCGAACCGGTTGTCGAGCCGCAGCCCGTGCCAGTGGACCGTGTCGTCCAGGTCGCCGTCGTTCGTCACCTCCACCGCGACCGACGAGCCCTGCCGGACGCGGAGGGTCGGCCCGGGGATCGAGCCGTTGTAGGCGAGCATGCGGACCGTGTCCCCGCCCAGGCGCTTCGCGACCGGCCCGATCCGGATCGCGTAGGACCCGCCGTCGCCGAGGTCGACCGTCGGCGCCGGCCCCGCCTGGGGCAGCCCCGCCGGGTCGGTCGGGAAC
>JAEVYR010000125.1 GCA_023392645.1 Chloroflexota bacterium
GAACCCATTCAGCCCGCGGCCTGCGCGTCAGGCGTAGCCCATCCCGTCACGTCGATGTAGCGGCCGACACCGTCCTCGAAATCAAAGACGCCCTCGATGGTCAACTCCCCGTCCGTCAGCGAGCGCAGCGTCTCCCGCGGCACCCCGAAGATCTCGACGCGATTCTGCTTCGCGTCTTCCACCACAAAGTGCTCGCCAGGCGTGCCGGTCGCGAAGGCTCGCACGGTGCCGGTGACGCGCACCGGCTTGCCCTCGAACGACTCGGACTCCCACACCAGCTCTTCCAGCGACGGGGTAAGCAGCTCGGGCGTCGGTTCGGTCCGCTGGCTGATCCATCCCGCGACGCTCATCACAGCCACGAAGATCACCAGGGCACCGACGATCCAGACACGCGGGGATCGCGTCATCGCGGGCGTCCAAGGTGTTGTCTCGGCTGATCAGTCATCGTGTTCGCGCCCAGCTCCCATCAATATCGAAACTGCCAGACTCCCTCGCATCGTATCGCCAGGCGAAGATGGTGGACACCCTCGTCAGGCATGAACGACGAGACCTCGCCCGAAGATGGGCGAGGTCTCGAGTCCGACATCGTCAGCCGTGCTAGCGAAGCGTGTCGATGATGAAGCCGTGCTCACCGTCCATGCCGTCGTTGGTCCCGGAAGGCGCCGGCTCGTTCATCTCCGTCATGCCGTCGCTGGCCTTGATGCCCATGCCGGCGTTCTCGCCGAGCCACAGCGCGCCCGCGCCGATCAGGATCGCCACCAGGCCGATCGCCACGAGGTACCCCCAGTCGCGCACGCGCTCCGAGAGGGGCGGGTTCAGGATCGCCTCCGGGCTGGCCGGCCGCTTGAAGCCGCGCAGCCGCAGCGCGTTGCTCACCACGCTGACGCTGCTCATCGCCATCGCCGCCGCCGCGATCACCGGGTTGAGCAGGATGTCGAACGCCGGATACAGCGCGCCCATCGCCACCGGGATCAGCACGACGTTGTAGGCGAAGGCCCAGAACAGTCCCTGCTTGATCGTGTTCACGGTCCGCCGCGAGAGGGCGATCGAGGTCACGATCGAGCGCAGGTCATCGCCGATCAGCGTTACGTCGGATGCCGCCATGGCGACATCGGTGCCGGTGCCGATCGCGATGCCGAGCTCGGCCTGCGCCAGCGCCGGCGCGTCGTTGATGCCGTCGCCGACCATCGCGACAATCCGGCCCTCGTCCTGCAGCGCGCGGACCTTCGCGGCCTTCTCGTCCGGGAGCACGTCGGCCAGCACGTGGCCGATGCCGACCTGCTCCGCGATCGCCTGGGCGGTGCGCTCGTTGTCACCCGTCAGCATCCAGACCGTCAGGCCCAGCGCTTCGAGCTGCGCGATCGCCTCGCGCGATTCCGGCTTGAGCGTATCGGCGATGCCGAGCACCCCTGCCAGCTCGCCATCGACCGCGGCGAACACCGGCGTCGCGCCGCTGCTCGCCAGCCGGTCCGCCGCTCCGGTCAGCGGCGCGATCTCGATGCCGGCCTCCGCCAGCAGCCGGCGGTTGCCCGCCAGCACGCGCCGGCCGCCGACAGTCGCCGCGATGCCGTGGCCGGCGATCGCCTCGAAGGCCGTGGATTCCGCCAACGCCAGGCCCTTCGCCCGGGCGCCGGCGACGATCGCCTCGCCGAGCGGGTGCTCCGATCCGGTTTCCGCCGCCGCGACCAGCGCCAGCAGGGCGTCGGCATCCTGACCATCGAGCGTCTCGATCGCCGTCACCGACGGCTTGCCGCGAGTGATGGTGCCGGTCTTGTCGAGCACGATCGTGTCGATCTTGCGCGCCATCTCGAGCGCCTCGCCGCCACGGACGAGGATGCCGTTTTCGGCCGCCTTGCCGGTGCCGACCATGATCGCGGTCGGCGCGGCCAGCCCGAGCGCGCAGGGGCAGGCGATGATCAGCACGGCGACGGTCGCCGTAACTGCGTAGGAGAGCGACGGCTCCGGACCGACGAGCATCCAAATGCCGAACGTGAGCGCGGCGATCACCAGCACCACCGGCACGAAGATACCGGAGATGCGGTCCGCCAGGCGCTGCATCGGCGCCTTCGAGCCCTGGGCGTCCTCGACCAGCCGCACGATCTGCGCGAGCGCCGTGTCCTGGCCGACTTTGGTCGCCTCGAACAGGAAGCTGCCGGAGCCGTTGATCGTCGCGCCGATCACCTCGTCGCCGGGACGCTTCTCGACCGGCAGGCTCTCGCCGGTGAGCATGCTTTCATCGAGCGTGGACATGCCCGATGTGACGCGGCCGTCGACCGGTACCTTCTCGCCGGGCCGAACCCGGACGATGTCGCCGACGGCGACCTGCTCGATCGGGATGTCGATTTCCTGACCGTCGCGGACCACCCGCGCGGTGCTCGCCTGGAGTCCCATTAGGGCGCGAATCGCGTCGCCGGTGCTCTTCTTCGCCCGTGCCTCCAGCCACCGGCCCATCAGGATCAGCGCGATGATGATCACCGCCGACTCGAAGTAGAGGTGATAGGGGATGTTCCAGCGCTCGGCCAGATGCGGCCAGAGCGTCACGAAGGCGCTGTAGCCGTAGGCGAAGGTCGTGCCGACCGCGACGAGCGTGTTCATGTTCGTGGAGCGGTGCTTCGCCGCCGACCACGCCGCGTCGTAGAACTCGCGACCCGCCCAGAACTGCACCACCGTGGCCGCGATAAGCATCATCGGCGCGAGCGTGCGCTCCGATATCGGCAGCTGCGGCACGTACATCAGCACCATCATCACGGCGCCGATGACGAGGCTGACCAGCGACTTGCGCTTGAGGTCGGCGATGTGCGCGTCGCGCTTCGCCTCGCGCTCGTCGATCTCCGACGACGGGGCCGGAGCGGCGGCCGCACCCGCTGTTCGCGGCGCCGGCTTCGCGACGGGCGTGCCGGTGTAGCCGGCCGCCGCGATCGCGGCGGTAAAATCG
>JAEVYR010000160.1 GCA_023392645.1 Chloroflexota bacterium
GGATTGTCGTCCCCGGGGCGGCGTCATCGTGCGCGATCGATTGTGGCGAGGGCGCTACTGGCAGGCCCACTCGCCGCGCCGCCCGACCGACCACATCCAGGCGGCGGCGTTGGCGTTCGCCGTCGCATCGAAGATGTTCTGGTCGGCGTACGGGGTCGTCTGCCACGTGCTCGGCATGAACTGGAACAACCCGCTGGTGCCGCTGTAGGGGTTCACCGCGTTCGGATCGAGCGCCGATTCGCACTGCGCCACCCGCAGCATGTCCTCGCGCGGCTGGCCGTAGCGATCGGCCGCGGCGTAGATGATGTCGACGATCCCCTGCTTGTCCGCCGGGTACGTCGCCCCCAGCTCAGCCACCAGCAGGTCGGCGCTCATGTAGCCCGAGCTGCCCGCCCAGCTCGCCGGGTACCAGCCGTTCTGCATCGCGCCGGTGATCGACACCCGCGTCTTCGGCGGCACCGTCGTCACGATGCCGTAATTCAGGCCCGGCCCGCTGCGCATGTTCACCGAGAACTCGGTGTAGAGATACTGCGGCTGGCTCCCGTCGCCCGGATCCGGGGTCGGGGTCGGCGCCGGGGTGCTGCCGCCGATGTTGAGCCAGTCGCCCGCGGCCCACCCGGTGGTGCCGTTGAACGAGAGCGGGTAGAAGCCGTTTTGCGCGTCACCGCGCAGCTCGACGGTGCTCCCGGCCCGCATCACCGTGATGACGGTGTAGCTGGTGCTCGGTCCCTGACGCAGGTTCAGGTTTTCCGTCACCGTGGCGGTTCCGGTCGCCGTGTCGCCGACCGGCATCGAGCCATCGCCCGGATTGGGCGTCGGCGTCGGTGAAGGCGTCGGGGTCGGGGCCGGCGTCGAGCCGCCGATGTTCAGCCAGTCGCCCGCCGCCCAGCCGGCGGTGCCGTTGTATGAAAGCGGGTAATACCCGTTCTGGGGCTCGCCCCGCAGCTCGACCGTGGCCCCGACCGGCATCACGGTGATGACGCCGTAACTGGTGCCCGGACCACTGCGGAGGTTGAGCCGCTCCGTGACCGTGGCCGAGCCGGTGACGGTGTCGCCCACGCCAGGATTGCCGCTCCCCGGGGCCGGGGTCGGCTCGGGTGTCGGCTGCGGCGCCGCGCCGATGCTGAGCCAGTCGGCGGCGGCCCAGCCGGTCGTGCCGTTGTAGCTGAGCGGGTAGTAGCCGTTCTGTGGCTCGCCTCGCAGCTCCACCGATGCGCCGGCCGGCATCACCGTGATCACGGCGTAGCTGATGCCCGGCCCCCGGCGCAGGTTGAGCCCGGTGGTGACCGTGGCGGTGCCGGTGGCGGTATCGCCGACACCGACCGTGCCCGGATCGGATGTACCGGGGTCGGTAGTACCGGGGTCGGTCGTGCCCGGAGCGGTGCCGGTCGTCAGGAACTGCGACGCCAGCCAGCCGGTGGTGCCGACCGCCTGCGCCTGCCAGTAACCGTTCGACTGCTGACCGGTGAGCGTGACGGCGGTCCCCTCGGAAAGCGCGGTGATGATCCCCGCGCTCAGGCTGGGTCCGGTGCGGAAGTTGAGCGGGCCGGAGTTGACCCAGGCGGGACCGGTCGGCGCGCCGCCCGTGACGTCTCCACCGGAGGTATCGCCGCCGGAGGTGTCGCCGCCGGGCGTGCCGCCGATCTGGATCCAGTCGGTGGCGGCGTACCCGGAGGTGCCGTTGTACGTCACCGGGTAGTATCCCGCCTCGGCGTCGCCGTCGACCGAGATTTGGGCGCCGTCCGGAATCACCGTGACGACGGGATCGTTGACACTCGGCCCCGAGCGGAGATTCAACCGTGCGGTCGTCACCGCCGAAGCGGCCGAGGCCGCCTGCGGCATCAGCAACAAGCCGCCGAACAACATGGCGAAGATCGTAACGATGGCGGACGTACGGTACAGGCCAGTGCGCGTCGTGTCGGTACGCGCTCTCCCGGTGCTCGCGTCGGCCGTCAGGGAGCCGAAAGACATGGTGAAGGTTCCCCCCCTTGGTCGATGTCGGTGCGCGCCGGATATCCAGCAGCCCGCCGCCGTCTCACGCGGGACGTCAGCGGGCGGCAGCCGGTGCGATTGCGGAATGAAGCGCGGAACTTCGAGATCGCCCGGGCACGACATCGTTCAGTTGGTGATGGATGACACTGCCCGCCGACCCTCGTCCGGCGGCCAGCCATTGCGGCGGCGAGCCAAAATCCAGGAGCGTCCATCCATCGCTCCCGGATCGGGTACTGGCTCGTGCTCGCGAGGAACAGACCAGCGCGTCGTGCCCCCTGCATCTCCCGGCGATGACCCCCAGCCATGGTTCGTATCGCCTGATGCGGGTTCTGACACTGCGCTTATCGCATATTCGACGGCCTCATGTCAATTTGACTCGGTGGCCCCGGTCGCTCGCCGCGCCACGAGCTCGCCGTCACGCAACCGGACGCGAACGAATGCATGTTCGTTCACAGGCCGGTCGTCGCCGTGCGAAGGTCCGATGACCGGCACGAGCGCGCCATTGTCGGCGCGCGCCAGCAGCGGTCCGCAGGCCGTGAGGAAGCGGGCCGCCCGCGCGACCGTCATCGTTTCCGGGATGATCCGGTCGGCCGCGGCGGGAAACGGCGCCCACGACGCCCCGGCGTCATCCTGCGGCGTGGCCGCGACCGTCCCGGCGAGCCAGCCGGGCGCGATTCCGGCCAGCATTCGGCCGCCACGCCGGGCGAGATCGGCCTCGAAGGCTTCCGCCCGGCCGGCATCCGGGATCGAGACGCGATCCCGCGCCAGCACCGGGCCGGTGTCCCATCCACCGTCCATCACGTGCACCGTCACGCCGGTCTCGGCGAGCCCGAGGCGGTAGGCGTGAAACACCGGCTCCGGACCGCGCAGCGCCGGCAGCAGCGAAGGGTGGATGTTGAGCGCGCCGCCGGGAAGCGCCTCTCGCAGCGCCGCCGGCACCTTCCAGGGCAGGCAGGCGCCGACACCGAGCGCGATCGTCCGCTCCCGAATCGTCGCGAGCACGGCGGCGCGGCCGGCCCCGGCGAGATGGTCGACCTCGACGATCTCCGCGCCGAGCTCGCGCAACCAGCGATCGAACGGCGGGTCCGGCCAGCCGCCCCCGAGCGGCTTCGGACCGCGCGGCAGCACCACCGCAGCGATCTCGATGCCGCCGGCCGCGAGCGCGCCCTCGATCGCGGCGCGGGTGAAGTCGCACCGCATGCCGAGCCAGAGCGTCGGGATCGGTTCTGCTGGCGGTCGCCTGCTCACCGGCACGGTGTTTTCCCTCTGCTACACTCGATGTGAATCCGGCGCGGGCCCGTGCCGGCACGCCTCGATGACATGGAGAACGCGCGCATGCCTCGCATGGTCTATTGCGTCAAACTCGGCAAGGAGCTCCCGGGGCTGGAGAAGCCGCCATTCACGGGCGAGCTCGGCCAGCGGCTCTACGAGAACGTCTCCCGGGAAGGGTACGATCTCTGGAAGCCGCACATGACGATCATGATCAACCACTACGGCTTGAACCCCGCCGATCCCGAAACGCGATCCCTGCTCCGCAAGGAGATGGAGGAGTTCTTCTTCGGCGAGAATGCCCAGCTCCCCGAGGGCTGGGCGCCGCCCTCCGCGGCGCCCACCAAGGGCGGCGCCCCGGCGCGGAAGTAGCATCAGACGAAACCGGTGATCATGCGGGGCGGGCCATGTGCCCGCCCTTTGCGTTGTTTGGCGAGCCTACCGGGCCGCCACGGTACCGGCACGCATCAGCGGAATCATCGGGTCGATGCGGAACGAGAGCTTCGCGTGGGCCTCGCGCAGCGCACGATCGGCATCGTCGGCCGTATCGCCGACCGCGAAGATGAAACCGAGGTAGCTCTCCCCCTCGGGCAGCGGCACGAGCGGCTGGTTGCACGGCGCCGTGATCTCGACACCCGTCACGCCGGGCACCGCCCGCGCCTCATCCAGCCCCGTCGTCTCCCGCAGGATGCCGCCCTTCGGGATCGGGATCATCATCACCCCCGCCCCGGCGCCGGACCGCCGCGTCGACGGCAGGTCCAGCCCGGCGGCGTGTCGCAGGATGATCTCCTCCAGCGTCATGCCCGTGCCGAATTCGAGAATCGTCCCGCAAAGCCCGCCGATCGACCGCCCCGCCAGCTCGATCATCCAAATCTCGCCGCGTTCGCGGTCGATGCGCAGCTCGGCGTGCACCGGCCCATGCCGCAAGCCGACCGCGGCGGCCGAC
>JAEVYR010000186.1 GCA_023392645.1 Chloroflexota bacterium
GCTCTCGGCCATCGAGGGCTAGACATCGCGAACTGATTGGACGCGACCGAAGGGGCGAGGGCGGTCCCGTGCTCGCCCCTTCGGCACACCGTGAAGCCAGATCGGCTTCCGATACGATGAGACGATAGGTCGAACGGACCACAAGGAGAGACCATGACCACGACGCGCATCAATCGTCGATCACTGGTGAAGGGCGCGGCCGGAGCGGGCGCCGCCGCGGCCATCGGGGCGAAGGCGAGCAGCGTGTTCGCCGCGCCGAACGTGATCCAGAGCGGCCCGATCGAGGTCACCTGGTGGGCGTCGCAGAGCGCCTCCAACGGCGAGGCCGAGCAGAAGCTGGTCGATGACTTCAACGCCTCGCAGACCGAGATCAAGATCCTCCGCGAGTTCCAGGGGACCTACGAGGAGACGGCGCAGAAGCTGACCGCCGCGCTCCAGGCGCGCCAGGTGCCCACGCTGTCAACGTTCTCGGAAATCTGGTGGTTCAAGTTCTACCTGAACCAGGCGTTGCAGCCGCTGAACGACTACATCGACGCCGCCGGCACCGACACGGCCGACTTCGTTCCGTCGCTGCTCAACGAGGGCAACCGCCAGGATACCCAGTGGTGGATGCCGATGGCGCGCTCGACCCCGCTGTTCTATTACAACAAGACCGCTTTCGAGGAAGCCGGGCTGGAGGACAGCGTCGTCGGCAACTGGGCCGATTTCGCCGAAGCCGCGCCCGCGCTCGTCAAGGACGACGGCTCGCAGTTCGCGTTCGGCCATGCGAACGCGGCGAGCTACAGCTCCTGGTACTTCCAGTGCGTGATCTGGGCGTTCAACGGCGCCTACAGCGACGCCGACTTCAACATCAAGCTGGCCGAGCCCGAGGGCGTCGAGGCGGGCACGTTCTTCCGCGACTCGGTGGCCAATGGCTGGGCGACGACGTCGGAGGACCACGCGACCGACTTCACCACCGGCCTGATCGCGGCCACAATGGATTCCACTGGCGCCATGGGGCGCATCCGCGAGAACTCGGACTTCGAGTGGGCCGCCGCGTTCATCCCCGAGATGTACAGCTTCGGCTGCTGCACCGGCGGCTCCGGTCTCTCGATCCTCGCCGCCGCCGAGGACGAGAAGAAGGAAGCGGCCTACCAATTCATCGACTACGTGACGCAGCCGGAGCAGACGGCGTTCTGGTCGCAAAAGACGGGCTACATGCCGGTGCGCCTGTCGGCCGTCGAGAGCGAGGAGATGCAGGCGTTCTTCAAGGAGAACCCGCAGGCGAAGACGGCGGTCGAGCAGTTGCCGAAGACGGCGCCGCAGGACCCGGCCCGCATCTACATCCCGAACGGCAACGACATCATCGGCAACGCCATCGACGAGTTGACGTTCAAGGCCGGCGACCCGCAAAGCTCGTTCGATGCTGCCAAGAGCACCCTCGAGGAGGAGGCCCAGCCGGTCATCGAGCAGCTCGCCGCGGTCGAGGGATAGCCCGGCATCACCGGAATCCGCGACAGGCAGGCAGGGGGATGTCCGTTGGACATCCCCCTGTTTCGCTAGCGCCCGCGATCGGCAGCCTACGGCTCGGTAACCTGCCGAATCGTCACATCGCGGGTGTCGGGGTCGATGTACGCGATCGAGACGAGCGTGTACCGCTCGGGCAGCCACTCGCCGGCGCGCTCGGGCCACTCCACCACCGTCACCGCGCCGGTGGGGGCGATCAACTCGTCCCAGCCGATGTCGCCCAGCTCCTCGGGGTCGTCCAGTCGGTAGAGATCGAGGTGGTAGAGCGTCACGTCGTCACCGGTCGCGAGCGTCGCGGGATGCTCGGTGACGAGCGTGAACGTCGGGCTTTGGGTCACGCCGGCGACGCCCAGCGCCTCGGCGATGCCCTGCGCGAGTGTGGTCTTGCCGGCGCCAAGATCGCCGTGCAGCAGCACGAAATCGCCGGCGCGAAGCTCGCCGGCGAGCCCGCGACCCAGCGCGCGCATCGCCTCGGCGCCTCGGATCGTCCGCTGGCCTCGCGTCACCGCGGGCGCTACTCCATCCACGTGGTCACGCTGTCGACCGGCTTGCGGGTGCGCACCGGAGCCGGCTGCGCGGGGTAGCCGACGTACACGAACCCGAGCACGGTGGCCCGCTCGCTCAAGCCGAGGAACTCGCGCACCTTCGGCTCGTAGGCGACCCAACCCGTGCGCCACATCGCGCCCAGACCGAGCGCCTCGGCGGCCAGCAGCATGTTCTGCGCCGCGGCGGCGGTGGCGGCGATCTCCTCCAGCTCGATGACCTTCTCGCGCTCGTCCGGCTCGACCGCGACGGCGATCACGTAGGGCGCGCGCAGCGGTTTCGTGACCATGCGCTCACGGGCGAGCTCCCCGCGGTCCGGATCGTCCTCGCGCGCGGCGGCGAGATCGCCCATCACCGCGCCGATTCGCTCGCGTGCCTCGCCGCGCAGCACGATGAAGCGCCACGGCTCGGTCTGGAAGTGGTTCGGCGCCCAGGTCGCGGCTTCGAGCATCGTCCGGATCAGGTGTTCGGGCGGCGCTTCGGCCGAAACCTTGCTGATGCTGCGACGGTTGCGCAGCGCGGTGAGCAGGAACTCGTCTTCGATGATCATGTCGGTATCGGGGGAAACGGTGGGCACGGCGTATGCACTCTCCGGGTTCGATGGCGGCGGTCAGCGAGATGCGGTCGTCCCGCGGATGACTTCAATCCCGACCAATCCTATCAGATTAATCGGGACGCGCTCGGTGCATGCGCCGAGCGCACCGACTCTACCGGGCATCTTGCCGTACCATGAAGACAATCGGGTCTTCGCCACGACACCTTGAGGTACGGCCATGGATGACGACGCCATTCGGCATCAGCGACGCTCCCTTGCCACGACCTTCGCCGAGCTGCGAAGCTGGATGGGCAATCCGGACCGCAGCGACACCGCGATACCGGCAACTCCTCCCGAGCACTGTCCGCGCTGTCACGCCATCATGCCCCGCAGCACCCGCAACTGGCGCCTCCGGGTCTGCCCCTCATGCGGTCTGCACCTTCGCCTGCCGGCACGGGAACGGATCGCCACGCTGATCGACGACGGCACCTTCGAGGAGCACGACAGCGCGCTGGCGTCGGGCGATCCGCTCGACTTCTCCGACGAGCGCACGTACCGCTCTCGCCTGCTCCACCAGCAGGAGCGCCGCACCCACCGTGACGCGCTAGTAACCGGCACCGCGAAGATCGGCGGCATCCCGGCTACGCTGGCCGTGCTCGATTTCACCTTCATGGGCGGCAGCATGGGGATCGTGGTCGGGCGCAAGCTCGCCGCTGCGGCGGAAGCGTCGATCGACGCGCGGCGGCCGCTGGTCACGATCGTCGCCAGCGGCGGCGCCCGGATGCAGGAAGGCATGTTCGCGCTCTGGCAGATGGCGCGCACCGCGGCCGCGATCAAGAAGCTGCGCGCCGCCGGCGTGCCGTACATCAGCGTGCTGACGGACCCGACCACCGGCGGTGTCTTCGCGTCTTTCGCCAGTCTCGGCGACGTGATTATCGCCGAGCCGGAGGCGTTGATCGGCTTCGCGGGCCCGCGCGTGGCCGAAGCGATGATGGGTCACCCGCTGCCGGAAGGCAGCCACCGCGCGGAATACCTGCTCGCGCACGGCCACATCGATGCCGTCGTGCCGCGCCCCGCGATGCGACAATCGATTGTCGATGTGCTGGGCATCTGGCGCGACGCGCAGGCCCTCGGCGACCAGGAGGTGCGATCGCTGGAGTCTTGGAATGCCGCGCCGGATCGCGCACTGCCCGATGCCTGGACGCTGATGCAGGAGGTCCGCTCGCCCGACCGCCCCTCCGCCGCCGCATACCTTCGCGGCATGCTCTCCGACTGGGTGCCGCTCGCCGGCGACCGACTGGAGGCGGATGACCCGGCCGTGGTGGGCGGCATGGGCCGCATTTCCGGCATCCCGGTGATGACGATCGGGCTCGACCGCGGCCACGATCGCTACCCGGCGGAGGCCCCGCTCCATCCCAGGCCGGCCGGGTTCCGCAAGGCTCACCGCCTGATGACGCTGGCCGCGCGCTGGCGGCTGCCGGTGGTCCTGCTGATCGATACCCCTGGCGCGTGGCCGGGCATCGAGTCGGAGGAGCGCGGACTGGCGGCCTCGATCGCACAGGATCTCGCGCTGCTCTCTGACCTGCCGACACCGACGGTCAGCCTCGTCATCGGCGAGGGTGGCAGCGGCGGCGCGCTGGCGCTGGCGGTGGCCGACCGGATGCTGATGCAGGAGCGGACGATCTTCTCGGTAATCGCGCCGGAGGGCGCGGCGGCGATCCTCTATCACGATCCCGGCCGAGCGCCGGAGCTGGCGGAGTCGCTGCGCATCACCGCGCGTGACCTGGAAGCATTCGGCATGATCGACGGCATCGTCCGCGAGCCGGACGACGGCGCGGCGACCGACCCGGATCTCGCGATCCAGCTTGCCGAGCGCGCCATCGTGGCGAGTCTCGACGAGCTGCGGCGCTATGACGTGCGGCAATTGGTGAAGCACCGGTACGATCGGATCCGGCATCTCGGCGACGATCACATCATCGAGCCGTCGCGCACGAAACGACTGGCCCACTGGGTGCGCGGCAAGGTCCGTGGCAACGGGCAGATGCCGGGGTAGGGTTCATCGCGCCTCGACGGGCGCAGGGACACCACGAGGTGATGCCTGTTCGACCGGGCGTCGGCCCATCACGTGAAGTGGTCGAAGGCGCCGGTGGAGAGGCGTTCGCGGGCGCCGTCTGAGTCGATCAGGAACACCTCGGGCGCCGCCCCGGCTCCGAGCACCGTGCCGACGCGGGTGACGGTGATGTCGCGCGCCGCCGCATCGCTCGCAAGCGCGTCCCACCGGTCCGGCGGGATCGTAAAGAGCAGCTCGAAATCCTCGCCGCCACGCAGTGCCAGCTCTCGCCAGCGATCCGGGAAGAGCGCCCGCACCGCCGCGATCACCGGCAGACGCTCGATGTCGATCTCCGCCGAGACCGCGCTCGCCGCCAGGATCTTCGGCAGGTCACCCGCGAGCCCGTCGCTGAGGTCCATCGCCGCCGTGGCACCATGGGCCACCAGCAGCTGCCCGGCGTCGACCCTCGGCTCCGGCCGCAGGTGCGCCCGCACCAGTCGCTCGGCAGTCGTCCGGCCAGCGAAACGCTCGGGATCAGTCAGGATGGCCAGCCCGGCCGCGGCCGCGCCGATCGTGCCGGTGATGCCGATCGCGTCGCCCGGCCGCGCGCCTGAGCGCAGCAGCACCTCCCCTGCTCTCGCCCGCCCCATCGCCGTGATCGATATCAGCCGCTCTCCCGCGACGCGGACGATGTCGCCACCGACCACAATCGTGCCGTGGCGTGTCGCCAGCGCGCCCATGCCCCGGTACATCGCCTCGAGGTCGGTCACCGCCTCGTCGCCACGCAGCCCGAGCGTCACCACGGCCACCGACGGCAACGCGCCCATGCCGGCAATGTCGGAGAGATTGGCCGCCAGCGCGCGGTGGCCGAGCGACTCCCAGTCGGTCCAGTCGAGTCGGAAGTGGCTGCCCTCGATGAGGGCATCGGTGGTGACGACCTGGACCTCGCCGGGCGGCACGCGGAGCACTGCCGCGTCGTCACCGGCCGCGACGATCACGTCGCCGCCGGCCGCCCGCGCCTCCGCCGGCAGGGCCGCCACCAGGCGGTCGATCAGGCCGAATTCGCCGACATCGCGTACGGTCTCGGTCACTGCGCCACCTCCCGGTAGACCGCCCATGTCGCCTCGGCCGTCGCTTCCCACGAGAATTCGCCTGCCCGCGCCAACCCGGCATCGCTCAACCGCGCCCGGCGCGCGGGATCGCCGAGGAGGGCAAGCATCGCCGCCGACCAGCCCGCCTCGTCGCCTGGATCGACGTAGACCGCCGCGTCGCCACCGACTTCCGGCAGCGCGGAGGAATTCGACGCCAGCACCGGCACTCCGCAGGCCATCGCCTCCAGCATCGGCAATCCAAACCCTTCGTATCGCGACGGGAAGGCAACCAGGTCGGCGGAGCTGTACCAGCCGCCAAGCGTTTCGTCATCTGCGAACCCGGTCATCAACAGGCGGTCGCCCAGCTCCAGCGCACGCGCGGTGTCGTGCAGCTCGTCGTTCAACCACCCTTCCGGGCCGACGAGCACCAGCCGATGCGGCACGTCATCGCGGATCGCCGCGAACGCCCGCAGCAACATGGCGAGGTTCTTGCGCGGCTCCAGCGTGCCGACGGCGAGGATGTGCGGTCGCTCCAGGTCGAACTTGAGCCGGAAGACGCGCAGCTCGGCGCCGGTCAGCCGGCGGATTCCCGGCGACGCAGCCAGCGGGATCACCCGGATCTTGCCGGGATCGATGTCGAGCCAGGCCACGAGATCGTCCGCCGTGTGCTGCGAGACCGAGATGACGCGGTCGGCCATGCGCGCGCTGTGCCGGATCGCGCCGACCAGCCAGGCACGCCGCCCTCTGGGGACGCTCTGGGGAAAACGCAGGAAGGCCAGGTCGTGGATCGTGACGACGCCGGGTGCCAGCATCGCGACGGGCAGCGCGTTGACCGGTCCGTGGAACACGTCGAGACGGTGGCGAGCGATGTCTGCCGCGAGCAGCGTCTGCTCCCAGGCGATGCGGGGGCCCGGATGCCTGCCCACCGGGCCCAGGCGGCGACCGAGCTCGATCACGCGGTCGTCCGAGCCGGCGGTGGCGTGGAGTCCGCGCACGAGCTCAGCCACGTAGCGGCTCACGCCGGTCTGGCGAAAACCGCCAGTATCCGCCCGCAACGACGTGTTGATGCCCACCTTCATGCCGTAATTCCTCGCCGCCATTGGGACTCGACGCGCCCGTCGTCCGGGCATCGGCTATAACAGCAGCATGAGGACTGTCCTGCTTAGCGCGCAGACGAAAGGTTACCGCACGATGCAGCCGAACGAATCGCAAGTCGAGGCCGATGTGGCCCGGATCGAGCCGGATGACCGGCGCGTCGTGGTCCGCTTCGGCGGCGAGACGATCGCCGACAGCCGTGGCGCGATCCGCGTGACCGAGGCCGGACACCCGCCGGTGTTCTACATCCCGCCGGAAGATGTCCATGTGGAGGTGCTCGACGCGATCGAACGGCAGACGGAGTGTCCCATCAAGGGCATCGCGCACTATTACGACATCGTCGTCGGGACCGAGCGCGCCGAGGCGGCAGCGTGGTGCTATCCGGAGCCGAAGCCGGCGTTCGAAGCGATCCAGTCCGCGATCGCGTTCTACCCGGCTCAGATCGAGGCCACCGTCGACGGAACACCGGTCACGCCCGAGGAGAACCCGTACTACGGCGGCTGGGTGATCGACGCATGACCCAGGACAAGCCCGTGATAGCCCGCCGCGCGTGATCGCGGAGACCCGAAGGAGTCGTCCGCCTAGCCGCCCTCCGGCCGCGGCGCCCTGTGTGACGGTTGATGGTGCGTGCGTCGCAAAGCGGCCGCTCTGGTAAGGTTCCTGCGGTTACTCGGCACAACGTACAGATCCGAGCGTCCGAGAAAGACACGATATGACCGAACCGCGCGTCGTCACCAATATCCCCGTCGGGCACGACCCCGGACTGGACGACGACATCGACGTCCTCGCGCCCGCCGCCGCCAACCCCGCGATCGACGCGCGCATCGACCAGTTCGAATCGATGTATCCGTTCCCGCTCGATCCGTTTCAACGTGCCGCCATCGCCGCCTTCGAGCGCGGCGACTCGGTGATGGTGGCGGCACCGACCGGCTCCGGCAAGACGGTCGTCGCCGAGTACGGCATCTACGCCTCGTTCCGCGGCACGGGCCGGGTCCTCTACACCGCGCCGATCAAGGCGCTATCAAACCAGAAATTCCGCGACCTCCGCGCGATTTACGGCGACGATATCGGCCTGCTCACCGGCGACGTCACCGAAAACCGCGAGGCTCGCGTGCTGGTGATGACCACCGAGATCCTGCGCAACATGCTGCTGCAAAGCCCGTGGGAGCTCGACGACGTCGAGACGATCATCTTCGACGAGATCCACTACCTCGCCGATCCCGACCGCGGCACGACGTGGGAAGAGTCCATCATCCTCTGCCCCGAGCACATCCAGCTCATCTGCCTCTCGGCGACGGTCACCAACGCCGACGAGATCGCGGGATGGATCAGCCGCACGCACCGGGCGGTGCGCCTGGAGACGCACACCGCCCGGCCGGTGCCGCTGGCGCTCTATTTCTTCCACAACAACGAGCTGCACCCGGTGATCGACCACAACGGCGAGCACATCGCCGTCTTCTCACGTATCGGCGGCGAGCTGCGTCGCCAGCAGGGACGCGGGCGGCGCGGCCGCGAGCGAGCCGAGGTGCTGGAACCGCAGCCGCACGAGATCGTCGAGCGCCTCGAAGCCGAGGACATGCTGCCGGCGATCTACTTCCTCTTCAGCCGCAACGATTGCCAGGCATTCGCCGAGCGCCTCGCCGCGACCTACCCGCTCACCATCAGCGAGGATCAGGCCGCCCAGATCGACCATGTCCTGGCGGCGTACATCTCCACCCTCCGCGAGGAGGATCGCGCCCTCGACCAAGTGCAGGTGATCCAGTCGCTTGCTCGCAAGGGCATCGGCTTCCACCACGCCGGCCTGCTGCCGGTGTTGAAGCAGCTCGTCGAGGTGCTCTTCGGGCGCGGCTTGATGCAGGTCGTATTCGCGACGGACACGCTCGCGCTCGGCGTCAACATGCCGGCCCGAACGGTCGTCGTCGGCCGAATGTCGAAGTGGGACGGCCGCCAGAAGCGGACGCTGATTCCGAACGAATTCCAGCAAATGGCCGGGCGCGCCGGGCGGCGGGGCATGGATGCCTTCGGCCACGTGGTCACGCTTTACTCCCCCTGGATCCCGTTTCGGGAGATGATGGAGGTGGCGATCGGCCCGTTGCTGCCGGTGCAATCCGCCTTCGCGATCCGATACAACACCGTGCTCAACCTGTGGGACCCGCCGCACGGCGAGCGCGTGCGGCAGATGCTCCAGCGCAGCCTCGCGCAGTACCAGGCGAGCCAGCGCATCCGCCTGATCGAGCACGACATCCTCGAAGTCGAAAGCGACCTGCAGGGCGTTCCCGCCGGCTGCCTGATCGGCTATCCCGACGGCGACGCGCTGCTGGACGACTATTCCACCCGCTCGCGGGCGATGCAATCGCTGCAGACGCAGGAACGTCGCGCCCGCAGGGACCTGCGCGACGCCGAACACGCCACGTCGACTTCGTCGCCGTGGCCGCGCCCGACCCGGCAGGCGATCCGCCGCACCTTCCGCACCGCGCCGCCCGGCCTGGTGATCCATCATCAGGAGCGAGGCTGGCTGGTGTTCCTCGGCCGCGGGCACGACTCCAGCGTCGGCATCGCCCTCCGGCGCGACGATGGATCGGTCGTCCAGATCGGCGAGTATCGCGAGGTCGACTACCTCACGGATCTCGTCGCCACGGTTCCTGAGGAGGTCGCCGAGCCGGCCACGGCCGCCGACGCCCGCGCCGCGCTGGAAGACGTCGACGTACCGGCGATGCTGGCCGGGTTCGCCACGATGGCGGTGCCGGACCTTGACCAAATGGCCGAGAAGCATCGCGAGTCCGAATGGGAGCGGCGGCGAACCGAGCTCGCCGCGCTGGAAGCGGCTCACCGCGAGGCGGAGGAGGAGCTGAACACTGCTCGCGTCGCCCGCGAGGAGCACCCGTGTCACACCTGCCAGGTGCGCAAGGAACACCGGCGCAACCAGCGCGACCGCGATCGACTGGAGCGCGAGCGTGCCCAATTGATGGAGGCGCTGGAGCGACAAACGCTCGCCGACGAGATGCGGATTCGTACCGTCATTCGCGGCATCCGGGATGTGCTCCATCGCTTCAGCTACATGCGCCAGGGGTACCCGACCCCGAAAGCCGACATGCTTGCCGATGTCTTCGACAACGACGGCCTGATCCTCTGCGAGCTGATCGATCGGGGACTCCTCGACCCGCTCGCGCCCGACGAGCTCGCCGACGTCTTCTCGTGGTACAGCTTCGATCGCGAGTACCGCTACCCAAATCACTTCATGCTGCCGCCCCGGCTGGTCCGCTTGCGCGACAAGCTGGAAGACCTGGAACGCGACATCATTGGCGAGGAGCGCGACCACAAGCTCTTCATCTCGGAGGGGCACAATCCGAACTTCTACGGCGCGGCGCTGGCATGGTGCCAGGGCGAGTCGATGGCCGATATCGGCGAGTCGCTGGAACTCTCCGAAGGCGATCTCGTCATCACCTTCAACAAGACGATCGACCTGCTGCGGCAGGTGCGCGAGATGCTGCTGGATGTCCGCCCCGAGCATGCGCTGGTGCCGAAGCTCGATGAGGCGATCCGGCAATTGCGGCGCGGTATCGTCGCGCAATCGCTTGCGCTCGGGTTCACGCCCATCGCCGAGATCGAGGACGACGCGGACGACGATGCCGAGCTGGTCGAGACGGATGACGACGGCATCGAGGACGAGGAATGACTGGGCCGATCTTCACGGACCAGCGTGTCGACGCGGTCCGGGCGGCCGCCAACCGCGCCATTGCATTACTGGAGGCGGCGACCTACCCGCTCGGCGTCGCCTGGGTGCGGCATCGGTGGCACGGCGGTTCCGCCGATGACGTGGTCGACGCTCTGGCGCGATACCAGCAGCCGGACGGTGGCTTCAGCGGGCTGGAGGTCGACATCGCGGCGCCGGTCAGCAACGCCTTCGCCGGGCGGCTGGCGATGCAGGTGATGCTGTCGCTCCGCGATGCCGACGCCAGCGCAATCGCGCGACCGCTCGGCGCGTGGTACGCGCGAAATCAGGACGAGGATGGCGACTGGCACTTCCCGCCGGAGGTCTACCAGCACGAGCTCGCGCCGTGGTTCGCGGCGTGGGAGTTCCCGAGCCTCAATCCGACGTGCAGCATCGCCGGGCTGACCCACGCGCTCGGCATCGACGCGCCGGAGCTACAGGCGGGAGTCGCGAAGCTCTGGGAGGAGAAGGCGACTCTCGAGC